>NZ_JASBSF010000063.1 GCF_030149085.1 Microbacterium sp.
TCACGACTTCGTGTTCGGGTCTCATCGCAGCTCCCGTGTTCGGTCGCCGGCGATATCGTGCGGGCGCGATATCGGGCGGGCATCCCGGTAATCGGTCGTGCGCTGCCGGAGGGGCCGCATCAGGTGCCGGGCGATACGGTCGGCATCCGACAGAGGGAGTTCGCGGCCGTGCTCCACACCGGTGCGGGGGAGCACCCGACCATCGAGCAGCGTGCCGCCGAGGTCGTCGGCGCCCGAGCGCAGCAGGACAGGAATGCTGGAAGCATCCAGGCGCGGCCACGGCACCTGAATGTGTGAGACCGCGCCCGACAGCAGCAGCCGTGAGACGGCGACCATCGCGCGATGTTCATCGATCGGCGACCGACCATCGACGAGAGGTACCCCGTGGCCGGGGAGGGGGATCGGCACGAACTCGGTGAACCCGCCCGTCTCGAGCTGCACGTCGCGGAGGGTGCGCAGGTGCGCAATCCGGTCGGCGGCGCTCTCGACGTGGCCGTAGAACAGGACGGATGTCGAGCGCAGTCCCGCCGCGTGTGCGGCGCGGATCGCAGTGAGCCACTGGTCGATGGGAAGGTCGGTGGGGGCGACCCGAGCGCGGACGCCCTCGTTCAGCACCTTGACGCCGGTGCCCGGGACGGTGTCGACGCCCGCGGCCTGCAGGGCACGGTAGGCCTCGTCGATCGACAGTCCGCCGCGAGCCGCGAAGTCCCAGACATCCTGCGGGCGGAAGGCGTGCAGGTGGAGCGTCGGCGCGGCATCCTTCACCGTGCGAGCAAGCTCGAGGTAGGCATCCGCCTCGATCGGGATGATGCCCTGCGCGCACAGCTCGCTCGCACCGAGGTCCGCCGCATCCCGAGCGATCTCGGCGACCTCGGCGATCGTGAACGTGTCGCGGTCCCGGTCGCCGGTGGGCGCGCTCGGACGCAGCCCCGTCGTGGTGAGGTTGCGGTTGACGACGACACTGATGGCCTCGCCGACCGTGTAGCGGCGCACATCGTCGGCTGCGCGGGTGACAGCGTCCAGGTCTGCGCCCGTCGCCGTCAGCAGCCGCGCCCAGTCCTCGTCGGCGAGGGACTCCGGGTCGGTCGCGGCATCCGTGACCAGTCCTTCGAACGAGCCGCGCCGAGCGGGCCGGGCTGTGCCCGCCGGGGTCGGCGCAGCGGCCGTCGACAGCGCGAGCCCCGATACGGGGTCGGCGAGCGCAGCCACCGCGGCATGCAGTTCCGGCGCGATCCACGTCGTGGCATCGCGAACATACTCCGGATGCGCGGTCAGGCGCTCGCGCAGCTCGAAACCCAGCTCTGCGGTGCGTGTCGCCAGATCGTCGAGGTGGGGCCACGGACGTTCCGGGTTCACATGATCTGCTGTCACCGGCGAAACCCCGCCCCAGTCATCAGCCCCGGCACGAACGAGAAAGGCGAACTCGGTCGGGTCGCTGAGGTTCGGTGGAACCTGGATGCGGGCCCTCGCGCCCATAGCCAGCCGGGCGGCTGCCACCGCGGCGACGTATTCCTCGAGCTCGGCATCCGCCGCGTCGCGCATCGCGGTCCCGGGCTTCGCGCGGAAGTTCTGCACGATGATCTCTTGCAGGTGTCCATGACGACGGTGGGCATCCCGCAGAGCCAGCAGGGAGTCGGCTCGGTCTGTGATCGTCTCGCCGATCCCGACGAGGATGCCGGTCGTGAACGGGATGCGATGGATGCCGGCATCCTCGATCACCCGAAGCCGGATCTCGGGATCCTTGTCGGGCGAACCGTAGTGGACCTGACCGGGAGTCTCAAACAGCTCTCGGGATGTCGTCTCGAGCATCATGCCCATCGAGGGTCCGGTCGGGCGCAAGCGCAGAAGTTCGTCGGCAGTCATGACGCCGGGGTTCAGGTGCGCGAGCATCCCGGTCTCGGCGGTGATGAGACGGGCGACATGCGCGACGTAGTCGAGCGTCGACGCAAAACCGTGCTCGTCGAGCCAACGACGGGCCTCGGGCCACCGTTCCTCGGGGCGGTCGCCGAGCGTGAGCAGAGCCTCCTTGCACCCCTGGCGCTGGCCTGCGCGGGCGACGGCGAGCACCTGCTCGGGGCTCATGAACACCGGCTTTCCCGCGCGCTGCAGCTGTCCGGGGGTATCGACGAACACGCAGTAGTGGCAGCGGTCCCGGCAGAGGGTGGTGACCGGGACGAACACCTTGCGGGAGTACGTGAAGATTCCCGGGCGACCCGCCTCTCTCAGGCCGTGATCCCGCAGGTCGCTCGCAACATCGAGGACGGCATCCAACTCCGGCCCTCGCGCGCTGAGCACCGCGATCAGATCGTCGCGGCCGAGGTCGCCGCCCGCTTTGGCTCGTGAGAGGGCATCGTCGAGGCTCACGGCAGCGGGGCGAGTCGGTGTTCGGTTGAGCGTGCCCACCACCCCAGTGTTGCACCGTCCTCGAGGTACTCGGCCGCGTCGCGATGGCGTTCTCGCGTCCGGTGGATTGTGCGCGTGCGGACGCGCGGATGGTTTCCGTGGAACGATCGTCTTTCGGACGCCGTTTTGAGAGGGCGTGCCTACGTGAACCCTTCAGGCGCTCCTTGGGAAGTCAGGGCGGCGACGGAGTGACGCCGGTCACGGGCATGGTCCCTACGGCCTCCTGTGGCGTTCTGAGCGCCTCTAGAGCCTTCCAGGCATACGTGAGCGTCGTCTTGGATCGCCCCCAGTAGCCGCCGGACGCTGCTTCGCGCCCCGGCGATCGCGGCAAAGGTCGGGTGAATCCTGCTCATTACTGAGCAGCCTCTTGCGTAGTCGGGCGTTGGTGGTGACGGACAGCACAGCGTGTTGTGGTGGTCGGCAATCCGGTTGTGCAGGAATCGCGGCGCGTTGAGATCGTTCCGAATACCCCGTAGTCATGCGGGGCCTGGGGTTCTCCAGGAGGGTAAGTGTCGAACCTGTCGTGTGCCGTTTGCGTCCTGTCGGCGGGCTACAGTTCCGGTTTGTTCATCGGGAGGCATCGCTCTTTCCTAAAGAGGAGCCAGTCGGGAAGATGGTTCCATGGACATAAGCCGAGTCGACCCGCGTGACGCAGCGTACGAGATGGAAGATCCGGTCTATCGCGTCTACTTCAGTGAGCTCGGTGCCACTGATGAGTGGCAACTTGAGGGTGCATCGTCGGTAATCGAGGTCATCGACTGGGCGCGGGCCGATGGACGAGAGTTCACGGCTTACGTGGAGACCGGCTGGCCATCTGGGATGGGATTGTTGCGTGTCTTCAGCTGGGCGGGGTAGCGCAGACGCACCCCGCCCAGCCTCGGTTTAGGGCACCCAGAGGAAGCTCGAGGCTGCGCTCGGGGGCGCAGCCAGCGGCAGGAGGGGCGGCGCAGTGTTCGCCGAAGCTGAAGCTCTGAAGTAGGCGGCCCGAGAAATATGCGTACCGCTGTTCAGTGCCGGGACATACCAGGTTGTCGTCGGTCCCCAATTGACGGTACTGGTGACTTGCACGTACTGCGTGTACAAGGACTGCGCTACGATCCCCATGGTGGCAACGTCGTTGTAGGCGGTCTTTCCAAGGTACATCTGCACCTGCACTGGAATCGTGCCGGATGGACCCTTACACCGAACGCGTGACTTAGCGATGACACTGGCCGAGCCGTTCGACCAATGCGGGTTGTCGACCGTCAACAGGCACGTATAGCTTGAAGCAGCGGCCGCCGCCACGCCCCCTTCAGACCTGGACGTGGAGGTCGCCGGGACGGCGAAGACTACCTCCGAGGTGGATGATCCAGGGCTCATCAGCGCTGTTTCAGCCGGGGCTTCCGGTCCGGGCGGGACTTGTTCTGCACCTGCCGGTGATGCGATGGCGACAGTGAGAAGCGCCGCAGCAAAACCAGCGGCAATCAGTGATACTCGACGTCGACCAATTCTTCGTTCCATATCAATCTCCTTTCTGAGACAGCAGTCACGCTAGTGACTCGCTGTAGTGCTGTCTGTAGGTAGAAAGGGGGACAAGGGATTCGGGGCGGCGGGAGACCTGGAAAACGGCACCGGGGTCGAGATCAACTCGCGCCACCACGGCAGCCCGGAGCACTACGAGGCTCTGGCCGGGACCCTCGTGGTAGAGGAGATGAGGGTTACAGGCAAGAACGTGTGGATGCGCTCGCTCCTCGTGAGTTGAGTCCCGCATAGTGGTGTAGCGCGTGGTGGCTGGCCGAGCTTGTCGCTATGACGTAGACGCGGTCACCGTGTGATCCTTCGAGGAAACTCTCACATCCCTCTCGAACGGAGTCATCACGATGATCGCACCTCTTATTGTCTTATTGTCGACCGTGCGACCGTGCGAGCGTGCTCGCTGAAGCCCTGACCGACGCATCGCCGGATCTGATGCGCTCGCTGCTGCAGACCATGATCGACGCGCTGCTGTCCGCCGACGTGGACGCCGTCGTCGGCGCCGAATGGGGCAAGCCCAGCGCCGACCGTGTCGCGCAACGCAACGGTTATCGGCACCGTGACCTGGACACCCGGGTCGGTACGATCGACGTCCAGATCCCGGAGTGGTTGCTCGCGCGCCGCAAGCGCGCCGCAAGCGCGCCGAAACGGCGATGATCACCGTCGTCGCGGACTGCTACCTCGCAGGCGTGAGCACGCGGGGGATGGACAAGCTCGTGAAGACGCTCGGGATCCACGCGCCTAAGCGCAGACCCGAAGGGTCGGACTCTGGAAAGAGCGATCGCACGGAGCGAGCGGTGGAGCCGACCTATGATCGGATGCCGACAAGGGACCAGGAATCAGTGGAGGCTCGCTGAGGAGCTCAAGCTCCCGGTTCGGCGCGCGGGACGCCGCAGTCGTTGTCGACGGTGCAGTTGACGCGGAGAGTGCACGTGCTGTCGATCGCGCCAGAGCGTCTGCCGTTGGAGGGAGGGTGCAGAGGGATCGTTGCGGGCTTGTAAGCAAACTCCCCGTAAGGGCGCGAACGCCGCTGGCAGACTAGGTTCATGGTCACCCTGCTGCTTGACTCCGCTCACCTGGAGGTGGCGTTGTCGGGGTCTGAGCGGCTGCTTGCATTCCGTCGGCAGAATGTAGACCTCCCGCGCGACACAATCGCCAAAGTCCAACTCACCGACGACGTGTGGACGTGGCTTCGCGGGGTGCCGAGTCCCGGAACGCATGTGCGCGGAGTCATCGCGATGGGCACGTGGAAGTCGGCGAGCAGCGAGGACTTCGTCGTCGTGCGAGGTCGTCGTCCCGGCGTCGTGATCGACCTCGAGGGGCACCCGGACTATCAGCGCATCGTTCTCACGACGCGCCACGGGCTAGCGCTCGTTCAAGCGCTGCGGCTCGACGTCGACGGCCCTGCCGAAGACGTCGCCGACCTCGTCAGCTGACGTCGCGGCGCCAGTTCAGCGCGTAGCCGAGCACGAGCAGCACGGCGGCATAGGCGAGAAGGACGGCGCCGCCCGCCCACCATTCGAGTCCGCTCGTACTGGTGCCCGCGCCCGCCATCTGGAAGATGCTTGCCCCGACCAGGGCATCGCTCGCTGCGCCCGGCAGGTAGTTGGTGACGGTATCGAGTCCTGACACGAACGCTCCCGCCGCGCGGGCGATGGGTTCGAGGAACTGGGTAAAGACGAGCACCCCCACGACGGCAGCCACTTGGTTGCGCACAAGCGCGCCGACGCCGATCCCGACGATCACCCAGATCGTGAGAGCGAGTACGACCCGCGCGATCAGCGCCCAGGTTGAGCCCACCCCGAGGTCGGTCTCGACCCCGAACGCTGCGAGGAGGCCAGCGGCCGGCCCGACGGATGACAGCGCGCCGACGATCCCGAAGCCCGCGCCCACGACGATTCCCGCGACGATCTTCGCCCACAGCACGGTTCCCCGGCGCGGTGTCGCGAGGAACGTCGCCGTGAGGGTCTTGTGCCGGAACTCCGAGGTGACCATGAGGGTTCCGAGGATGAGAGGGATGACGTATCCGACACTTGCCGCCAGTGAATACAACACCGGTGCGACTCCCTCAGTCGGAACCGGTGCGCCCTCGCCAGGGAGCATCCCGCTGCCGACGGCCCCGATCGCGAAGGCGAGAGCGGCCGCCGTGAAGGCGATGTAGACCACGAGCACGAGGCCCAGCACCCACCACAGGGATGTCGAGAAGAACTTCGTGAACTCCGACCGGGTAACGGTGGCGACGGTCATCGGTTCGCCCCTTCCTCGTCGGCTCTCGCTTCAGGGTCGATGTCAGGCTCCGCCGGTTTTGTCGCGTCTTCGGGCTCGTCCGTTCCGTCAGCTACCGAGGCGGTATCGGCGTCCCAGTCGGTCACGGCCTCTACCTCAGGCTCGTCGTCAGCGTCGTTCGCGTCCGGGGGCGTCACACGTCGCGGGTCATCCGTCAGCAGGAGAGGGGGCCTGGTTCCGTTGACGTACTCGAGGAAGATTTCCTCGAGGGCCGGCCCCCGGTCGGTCAGTGCCGAGAGGGCGACGCCGGCAGAAGCAGCGATCGCTCCCACGTGAGCAGCGTCGAGGCCCTGCACCTGGATGCCGGTGCGAAGGTGCTCGAGCGGAACCGCAGCACCCTCTAGCGCCGCGACAAGGGCGCCGCGGTCGGGTGCGTCGACGAGGGTGATAGGAACCTCCTGGTAGGCGAGGTCGGCGAGCGACCCCTCGAAGACGAGGCGGCCGCCGGAGATGATGAGCGCGGCATCCACCGTCTGCTGCACCTCGGCGAGCAGGTGAGACGACACCAGGATGGTCCGCCCCTCGCCGGCCAGAGTCCGCAGGAATGACCGCATCCACCGGATGCCTTCGGGATCGAGGCCGTTGGTCGGCTCGTCGAGCACGAGCACCCCCGGGTCGCCGAGCAGCGCGAACGCCACCCCGAGCCGTTGACGCATTCCGAGCGAATACCCACCGACTTTGCGTCCCGCCGCGTGCGTGAGGCCGACCAGTTCCAGCACCTCATCGACGCGCGAGCGCGCGATGCCGGCAGCCTGTGCGTACACGGTCAGGTGCGCCGCGCCCGTTCGGCCGGGATGGAAGCCGGTGGCTTCGAGGACCGCGCCGACAGTGTGCAGCGGATAGGTGAGTTCGTCGTAGCGGCGACCACCGATGGTCGCCGAGCCCGATGTGGGACGGATGAGGCCCAGCAGCATCCGCAGCGTCGTGGTCTTGCCGGCCCCGTTGGGTCCGAGAAACGCCGTGATGCGTCCGGGCTGGATGCTGCACGTGAGATCGGCGACCGCCGAGATCGTCCCGAAGCGCTTGGTGAGCCCCGCGAACTCCAGAACCTGTCCGTCGGGCATGAAGAGCCCCTCCCTGGGTGTGGATTGCGCACCAGTTTGGCTGACGGAGCGCTCCCGGACGCGGCACCACGCCCGAGGCCGCCCGAAGACCCCCTTTCGTGGCGGCCTGTCGCTAGCGTGGAGTCGTGGAGACGACGGCACCGACGGTTGAGATCGAGCAGCGCGGCGAGATCGGCATCCTCACCCTGCAACGCCCCCGCGCGCTCAACGCCCTCGACCTCGAGATGGTCGAGGCTCTCGCTGCGGCCCTCGATCGGTGGGAGCAGGACGACAGTATTCGGGCTGTTGTTCTGCGCGGCGCCGGCGATCGCGGGTTCTGCGCCGGGGGCGATGTTCGTGGGCTGTACGACACACTCATCGGCGATCACCCCGAACAGGTCGAAGCCTTCTTCCGCGCCGAGTACGCCCTCAATGCCCGGATCGCGGAGTATCGGCATCCGATCGTCGCGTTCGCCGACGGGATCACGATGGGCGGCGGCATTGGCCTTGCTGGCCACGCATCTCACCGTCTGGTCACCGAGCGATCAATGCTCGCGATGCCCGAGACGCGGATCGGCTTCACGCCGGATGTCGGCGGATCGTGGCTGCTGGGTCGCGCCGCCGGGCACATCGGTGAGTACCTGGCGCTGACGGGGAACACCGTCGGGCCTGCCGATGCCATCGAGGCGGGGCTCGCCGATCGCCACGTGCCACGCGAGCGGCTCGAAGCTGTGCTGTCGGAGCTGGCTGCCGGAGCCGATGTCGACGGTGCGATCCAGGCGGTCGCGACAGAACCGGCTCCCGGAACCCTGACCCGGGAGCGGGAGTGGATCGACGTCGCATTCTCACAGCCCGCCGTCGCCGAGATCGTCTCGGCACTGCAGGGGCGGCTTGAGGATGCCGCGCGCGAGACTGCCGCGCATCTGGAGTCGCTTCCGCCGACCGCGCTCGCGGTGACCCTCGAGGCGGTCAGACGCGCGCGGAAGCTCCCCAACCTGCGGGCTGCTCTCGCCCAGGAGTACGGGCTTGTTCTCTGGTTCGGGACGACACAGCCGGATCTGGTGGAGGGAATCCGCGCACAACTCGTCGACAAAGACCGCTCACCCCGCTGGAATCCTGCCCCCGGCGCGGAACTTCCCGCAGATCTTCTCGATCAGGCCTTCTCGTTCCCGCCGCCGACGCCGCTGTGGAGCTGAGGCGGCTCAGAGAGAGGCATCCTGGCTGTCAGTCGATGAGCCCGAACAGGTGCAGCGGGTGGGTCAGGCGCCACCACGGGGACGGTTGCTCGATCTCGGCCGAGACGGCAGCTTCGACGGTGGTCGAGTTCACGGGGCCTGTGAGGGTGAACGTCCCCGCGGGAGATCCGGCTTCCCACTCATCGATGACGAGGGCGGATGACGAACTCGACGCCGCGCCGTTCCACAGGATGACGGCGGCGTCCGCGGTGGTGCGGATCTCCGGGGTCGATCCCCACGCGGTCTGCACGGTCCCGACTACCGTTCCTGCGGGGATGACGTAGGGGGTCGTGAGTTCAGCCTCGAGCTGGGCCAGCAACGCCCGGGCCGCACTGTCACGCAGCTCGTCGCTGGGTTGGGCGAGGACGGTGGCATACGCGCGGACCGTGTGGTCGCCAACGGTGATGTTCTTTGCGGTGGCCAGGTCGTCGACCTCGCGGCCGTTCACGAAGAGGGACCCCGTCTTGATACCGACGACGCCGGGATCTGCGAGCAGATCGTTCGTGTTCGTGACGACCCCGGCGCCGGGAAGATCGACCGACGGGGTCGCCACGATCTCGGCGATCACGGGGTTCTCGAGCGCCTTGCGACCGAGCGCGATGACGCCCGCAGGCGTGCCGACGTTATCGGAGTCGATGCCGGTCGGTTCGACGACCGTGATGCCGCTGATGCCGTGTGTGCGCAGCCAGTCGGCAGCGGCGCTCTCGAAGACCTCGTCCGTGGGCCAGAACTGGTCGGCCAGTCTGGACGCGTAGTTGTTCGCGGAGCCGATCAGCAGTCCCTGCAGCATCTGGTACTCGCTGAGAGAGCCGCCCACGGGAACGTCCAGGGCCGACTCGCCGCGCCCGCGATAGTTCCAGTAGGTCGACCGATCACGGGAGTTGAAGGCGTACTCCGGGCCGGTCTCACCGGGCGCGAGGGGCTGTCGGTCGAGCACCATGAGTGCGGTCACGAGCTTTGTGATGCTCGCCAGCGGTGCGTCATCCGTCGTTGAGACCAGGGTTGCGTCGGCGGCCGTCGACTCGAACCCGTCTACGGCAACCGCAGCCGATCCGTCTGCCGGCCACGCCGGGGCGGCGGCGTATGCCGTGAGAGGCGCCACATCGACGGGCTGCGCAGTCGGCATGACAGCGGTCAGCGGCCAGAGCAGCGTGACCGCGGCGTATGCCGCGATGACGGCGAGAACGACAAGGGTCGGGCCCATGACGGTTCCGCGCAGCAGTGACCGACGCGGCATCCCGTCGAGGAGATCGCCGGTGTCCGAGCGTTCCGGTGCCGGCCGTGACACGGGGGCTCCCGTGGGCCGGGCCCACTGCAGGGCAGCGGTGTCGGCGCGCTCAACGGCGGCGCCCGCGGCCGCACTCGACGCCGGGTCGGCGTCGGTCGGGTCGGGGGCGGTCGGCGCCTCCGTGTCAGTCATCCCGCCCAGATTATCCGTACCTGACGCGTATACTCGGCACCACGAACCACGGGAGTCCGGTGTGCCGGGCTGAGAGGAAGCGAATCCACGCTTCGACCGTCGAACCTGATCTGGGTCATGCCAGCGCAGGAAGGAGAACAATGTCTGTTTCGTCGTCCACCCCCACCACCGTCACGAACCGGTTCCGGTGGCGGATCGTCGATATCGTCGTCGCCAGCGTCATCGGTGTCGCATCCGGTCTGATCTTCCTGGCCTGGAACGTCGGGTACGTCGGGCCGAGCACGCTGCTAGAGCCGCTGCTGCCGGGTCTGCAGGGCCTGCTCGACGGACCCTGGTTGTTCGCCGGAGTCCTGGGTGCTCTCGTCATCCGCAAGCCGGGTGCCGCGATCTACACCGAGCTGCTCGCTGCCGTCGTCTCGGCGCTGGTCGGCAACCAGTGGGGCGGGTTCCTGACGCTCGAGGCCGGCTTCGTGCAGGGGCTCGGCGCCGAGATCATCTTCCTGATCTTCGCCTACCGCGTGTGGACGCTGCCGGTCGCCATTCTCGCCGGGGCAGGTGCGGCGCTGGCCGGTGGCATCAACAATCTGATCCTCTGGTACGCGGGGGCCGACGTGACCTTCACGATCGTCAACCACAACAGCACCGACATCTCCGGCGCCGGGATCGCCGGCCATCTTTCGTGGCTGCTGGTGCGCGCGCTCGCCGCCACCGGCGCCCTGGATGCCTTCCCTGCCGGGCGCGAGGTCCGGCAGCGCGTCTGACGTGACCGCACAGTCTGCCCTGACCCCTTCTGCTCCGCCCCATCCTGTCGCCGTCGGCATCGAGGGGTGGGGCTGGCGGCATGGCAGCCGGCGGGCGTGGGCCCTGCGTGAGGTCGACCTGCGGATCGAGCCGGGGGAACGTGTTCTGCTGCTCGGGGCGTCGGGGTCTGGCAAGTCGACGCTCGTCCGGGCGATCGCCGGGGTGCTCGGCGCGGACGAGGGAGAGAGCGAAGGCTCGATTCGCCTCGGCGGCGCCCTCCCGAGCGCGGCGCGTGGCAGAGCCGGCCTCGTGTTACAGGACCCCGACTCGCAGGTCGTTCTCGCGCGCGTGGGCGACGAAGTGGCGTTCGGCTGCGAGAACCTCGGCGTCCCCCGCGAGGAGATCTGGCATCGCGTGCGCGAGGCCCTCGAGCTGGTGGGACTTGACGTTCCGCTCGATCGCTCTACGAGCGCCCTCTCCGGAGGGCAGAAGCAGCGCCTGGCGCTCGCCGCTGTCGTAGCGATGCGGCCAGGCCTCATCATCCTGGACGAACCCACCGCCAATCTCGACCCTGACGGCGTTATGCAGGTGCGGGATGCCGTCGCCCGCGTCGTCGAGCAGACGGGAGCAACCCTCGTTGTCGTCGAGCACCGGGTAGCGGCCTGGGAGCCCGTGGTCGATCGTGTCATCGTGCTGGCGGATGGGGGCGTGGTCGCGGACGGCGCCCCCGAGGCAGTGCTGCGTGATCGGGGTGAAGAGCTCGCAGACTCCGGCGTGTGGGTTCCGGGCCACAGGCCGACGTGGCCGCCCCGGGCTACCCGCCCTCGGGGCTCCGTTCTCGTATCGACGGATGACCTCGTCGTTGCGCGCGTGCCGGGGCGTCCGATCGCCGAGATCTCACACCTGGAGGTGACCGAAGGTGCTGCGACGGCGATCACGGGACCCAACGGTGCCGGCAAGTCCACGCTCGGTCTCACCCTTGCGGGGCTGATCCCGCCCGCCTCGGGGATGGTCGTGCCGTCTTCGGCGCTCGCGGACGGTCAGCGGGGACATCCTCACCAGTGGCCCTCGCGCGCGCTGCTCACGCGGCTCGGCATGGTGTTCCAAGACCCCGAGCATCAGTTGCTCGCCCGCACCGTTCGCGGCGAGCTCGAGGTCGGACCGCGCGCGCTGGGACTCGCCGAGTCGGAGATCACGGCGCGTGTCGAAGAGCTGCTGCACCGGCTGCGGCTTGACCGCCTCGCCGAGGCGAATCCCTACACACTCTCGGGGGGTGAAAAGCGTCGGCTCACGGTGGCTGCAGCCCTCGCGACCCGGCCCCGTGTGCTCGTTCTCGATGAACCCACGTTCGGACAGGATGCCCGCACCTGGGCCGAGCTCGTCACACTCCTTGCGCGGGTGCGTGAGGAGGGCTCGGCGGTCGTGACGATCACGCACGATCTCGAGGTCGCCGATGCGTTGGATGCCGACAGTTTCGTGCTCGGCGGGTCGTCGTGATCGACATCCAGACCGTCGTGCCCTCACGGGTGGCGCGACTGAACCCGGTCGCGAAGCTGCTTGCGATCGTGGCGCTCACGGTCCCGCTCGTACTGACCCTGGATGCGGTGTCGGCGGGGGTCGCGCTGGCGATCGAACTCAGCCTCTTCCCGTTCGCGGGCCTCGGCTGGCGTCGGTTCTGGCGGCGTACGTGGATCGTGTGGCTGCTTGCGCCACTGACGGGTGTGACGATCGCGCTGTACGGCCAGGCGAGCGGACAGATCTACGCAGAGTGGTTCGTGGTGCGCATCAGCGAGGGATCGCTGGCTCTGGCGCTTGCCACCATGCTTCGTGTGCTCGCGATAGCGCTGCCGTCCGTCGTTCTGTTCGCCACTGTTGATCCCACCGATCTTGCCGATGGGCTCGCGCAGGTGCTTCGCCTACCGGCCCGCTTCGTTCTCGGGGGGCTCGCGGGCCTGCGGATGATCGGACTGTTCGTCGACGACTGGCGTGCCCTCGAGCTTGCGCGTCGGTCGCGCGGCGTCGCCGACCGCGGCCGCATCCGTCGGTTCCTCGGGATGGCTTTCGCGCTGCTCGTGCTCTCCATCCGCCGGGGCACGAAACTCGCGGTCGCGATGGAGGCCCGCGGCTTCGGGGCACCCGGTCCGCGGACGTGGGCGCGAGAGTCCCGGTTCGGGATGGCCGAGTGGCTGCTGGTACTGCTCGGTGCGACAATCGCCGCAGTCGCCGTGACCGCCGCCGTCCTGGCCGGCTCCTGGAACTTCATCCTCGGCCCGTCCTGACCCGGTTCCGGCTGTGGCTAACTCCTGAAGAACAGGCTGAGAGGCCCGCGACTTGGCCGATACGGGACATCGCGTCGGCGTCGTTGAGGAGTTGGAGACAGGGGAGGCCGAGCGACATATCGGTCGGAGCTACGATCGGGTTGGCCCACGGCGGTGTCGCTAACTCCTCAAACCTGGCGTGCTGAGCCGTCTCTTCGGCAACTCGGTGCGGTGGTGGTGACGTATGTGAGGAGTTAGCTACACGCGGTCGCGGCGAACAACTCGGGGGTAGCCTGGGGCGCGACATCGAAGGAGAGTCGGATGAAGGTCAGTGGTGCTGCAGCTCTCGTCACCGGCGGGGCGAGCGGTCTGGGGTTGGCGACGGCTGAGCGGCTCGCCGCTGGTGGCGCGCGGGTGACGATTGTCGATCTGCCCGGCTCGCCCGGTGCGGACGTCGCCGCGTGGCTGGGTGGCACTTTCGCTGCGGCCGATGTCACGGATGCCGAAGCCGTGCGTGCCGCGGTAGCGATCGCTGCGGCATCCGGTCCGCTGCGGGTCGTGGTCAACTGCGCCGGAATCGCTCCCCCGGCCAAGGTGCTCGACCGTGACGGGGAGCCGTCGTCGATTGTCGCGTTCGAGCGGATCGTGCGCATCAACCTGATCGGTACGTACACCGTCGTCGCGCACGCTGCTGCAGCGATGGCGAGGACGGACCCGGATGCCGAGTCCGGCGACCGCGGTGTGATCATCAACACCGCCAGCGTCGCTGCCTTCGACGGGCAGATCGGGCAACCGGGGTATGCCGCCAGCAAGGGTGGTGTCCACGCGATGACGCTGCCGATCGCGCGAGAATTCGCCCGTCACGCCATCCGTGTCGCAACGATCGCTCCCGGAATCATGGAGACACCGATGCTCGCGGGCCTCCCGCAGGCGGCGCAGGATTCACTCGGTCAGCAGGTGCCCTATCCGGCCCGACTGGGCAGGCCCCAGGAATACGCGGCGCTCGTCATGAGCATCATCGAGAACGGCTACCTCAACGGTGAGACGATCCGCCTCGACGGCGCGATCCGAATGGCGCCGCGCTAGCGACGCCACCGGGGTCCGGCCTCAGTGGCGCCGTTCGCGACGCCGGGAGTAGGCGGCGGCGCTCCGGCTGGACAGCGCCAGCAGGATCAGCACGTCGAGGCCCACCGCGAGCAGCGAAGTCCGGAGAGTGATCTCCTCCTCGCGCAGGAACCACGTCGTGAACGCGGTCGAGATCGATACGACAGCGAACACCATGACGATCAGGCGTGCCCAGTTGCGGCCCCACCACAGCGAGAGCACGACGCTCAGTTGCACCGCGAGGCTCAGCCCCATGAGGGCGATCACGATCCACAGCGCGAACTGCTCCTCCTCTGCCGTGAGGATGTCTCCACCGACGGCAAGGTCGGCGCTGTCCATCACGTCCGGCCACTCCAGCCACAAGCCCGCGATCAGGAGGACTCCTGCCAGCACCCGGAGAAGAAGCAGCAGCGTTCCTGTCGTGATGGTGGCCGGGCGACGCATGGTCGGGTCCCGGTGGAGGGGCGCGAACAGCGTCGTGGGAGGTTCGAAAGCGGCGCGTTTGCGGGGGAGGTCCTGTCGCGTCTGCGTCGTCGCGACCTCCCGCACGTCGGATGCCGGGAGCGAGGCGACTTCCTCGTCGTGGGGGGCCTCGCCGGCCGCGGTCTGCTCCGCCGACGCAGGCCGCAGATCCAGGATCGGCAGGTCGCCGTCGGTGCGGATCGAGTCACCGCCGCCGTTGCGAGCGTGGTAGCTGGTCGAGAAGTCCTCGATGACCGTGACACGGATCGTCGGATCTGCGTCAAGGAGCGAACTGACGATGTGGTCGCGTTCGACATCCGTGTCGGCGTCGATGCGGTGCGTGACCTGGAGCGTGAACAGCGACAGGCCGACGGAGCTGTCGAAGGTGCCCGCCGCGAGCCATTCGACGCGGCGGCCGCCGGGGAGGGGCCAGTCGTCGGGGCATCGCCAGAACCGCACGTGGTGACGCTGCGCCGGATTGCCGTCGACTTCCTGCTGGTAGGCGAAGTCCTGCATCCGGCTGAAGAGGAACAGCGGGCTGACGGGGGCTCGGTGGTAGCTGCGCCGAGTGAGGGTCGACGTCACGATCCGCAGGGATGATCGCAGGGTGACGGGGTCGGCGAGGGTCCAGCCTGCGCGCTCCATCGCTTCGTGGAGCGCAGCCTCCTCCCCCATGAAGGCGAGGTTGACGGGGTCGCCGAGCAACCCGTCGCTGGTGCGGGTGCGTCCGATGAAATAGCCGGGCACGTAGATGGTCGTGAGAATGCGGTGGATGCGCGGCAGGACGAGGTAGGCCAGGAGCACCCAGAACGCGATGGCGACGAGAAGCCCCCACCACCCGACACGGAACGATTCGGTCAAGCTCAGGTAGGCCAGCCAGAGCGCCGAGATCCCGGCGAACACGAAGAAGAACCAGTCGAGCGCGACTCCGATGGAGTAGCTGCGCCGCCGTTCTCCGCTCACGCCGCCACCCTACCGCCGCGGCCGTCGGCAGTCGCATGGAACGCAGTATCAAAGAAACTGGCACGCAGACTCGCTGGCGGCAGCGGCGAGAGTAGAGTGACGGGAGGTTTCGAAGGGGAACGCCGTGTGGCCGCACCTTCGCTCGAAGAGGAGGAGGCTGAGATGAGCGATTCCATCCTGGTCGAGGTCGAGGATGGCCTCGCCCACGTCACGCTGAACCGCCCTGCCCGCTTGAACGCCGTCGACTTCGAGATGGGCCGTCGATGGCGAGATGTGGCTGTCGAGCTCACGGGGGATCCCACCGTGACGGCGATTCTGCTGGATGCCGCAGGCCCCGCGTTTTGCGCGGGCGGCGATGTCGTCGCGATGGCGGAGGCGGATCCCGGCGACGGAAGCGCCGGCGAGGCGGTCACCGCTATGGCGCGGATCATTCACGAGGGGATCCTCACCCTGGTGCGCTCGTCCACTCCCATCGTGGCTGCAGTTCAGGGAGCCGTCGCCGGCGGCGGTCTCGGCCTGATGCTCTGCGCCGACTACATTGTCGCCTCCGACGCTGCGCGTTTTGTGAGCAAGTACGCCAACATCGGACTCACCCCCGACCTCGGCGTCTCGACCCTGCTGCCCGCGGCGATCGGCCAGCGCCGCGCACTGACCCTGCTGCTGCAGGACCGCGCCCTCACCGCCGACGAAGCCCTCGAGTGGGGCCTGGTGAACGAGGTGGTTCCGGCTGACCAGGTTGCTGCGCGCGCACGGGAGGTCGCCGATTTCTGGCAGTCGGGTGCTGTCGCGGCCTTCGGCGAGGCGAAGCGACTCGTGCGCTCGGGCGCGGGCCGCGCGTTCGCCCAGAACCTCGAGGACGAGGCGCAGACGATCGGGGAACGGTTCGGCACCCACGACGCCCGGACGCGAATCGCCGCGTTCGCTGCGGCATCCCGAACCCCGAAGAACGACACCGCCACCACATCCGCCACCCGAAAGGACCACGCGTGACCGAAAAGAAGCTTGCCGGAAAGACCGTTCTGCTCTCCGGTGGCAGCCGCGGGATCGGGCTCGCCATCGCACTGCGGTGCGCAGCCGACGGCGCGAACATCGCCATCCTGGCGAAGACCGACACGCCGCATCCGAAGCTCGAGGGCACCGTTCACACCGCGGCCGAGGCGATCGAAGCTGCCGGTGGTCGTGCGCTTCCGATCGTCGGCGACGTCCGCAACGATGACGACGTCACGGCGGCGGTGCTCAAGACCCAGGGTGAGTTCGGTGGGATCGACGTCGTGGTCAACAACGCGAGCGTCATTGATCTCTCCGGCTCGCTCGACCTTTCCGCCAAGAAGTATGACCTCATGCAGGGTGTGAATGTGCGGGGCACGTTCATGCTCTCGCGCGCCGCGGTGCCGATCCTGCGCGAGTCCGAGAACCCCCACATCCTGTCGCTGTCGCCGCCCCTGAACCTCTCGCCGCGGTGGCTGGGTGGACACACGGGATACACGTTGGCGAAGTACGGGATGACGATGGCGACCCTCGGCATCGGCGCCGAGTTCGCGAAAGACGGCATCGCGGCGAACACGCTCTGGCCGCGCACCACGATCGCGACAGCAGCCGTGCAGTTCGCCCTCGGCGGTGACCAGATGATGAAGGTCAGTCGCACGCCCGAGATCTACGCGGATGCCGCGTACGAGGTGATCACGAAGCCCTCGCGGGACTACACCGGTCAGACGCTGATCGTCGAGGATGTGCTGGAGGCTGCGGGTGTCACAGACTTCGCGCGCTACGCTGCCGTGCCGGGCACCCCGGATGATCAGCTCTTCCCTGACATCTTCCTCGACTGAGTACGGGGTTTCGGCGACGGCGGCCGCGGCTGATCAGTCGAGTTTCTTGCGCAGGAAGACCTGCTCGATACCGTCATCCCCCGGTACTCGCTCGCTCTCGACATACCCTTCGCGCTCATACAGGCGCAGATTCGCCTCCGACAGGGACCCGGTGAACAGCTCGGCGACCGTGGCGCCGGCATCCTTCCCCCTCTGCTCGACTGCCGCCAGCAGTGCGGTGCCGATTCCCTCGCCCTGCTGATCGGGTGCGATGGCCAGCCGCCCGATGAGCAGCAGCTCGCCGTCGTGCTGCGCGCGGACGGCTCCGACGATCCGGGGTCCCCGCAGCGCGACGCATCCGAGGTTTGTGGCCAGCTCCGCGGTGATCTCCTCCAGCGTCTGGGTCAGCGGAGGCATGTGCGGGGTGCCGTAGATGAGCGCCTCCTGCACGAACGCGGCGCGCTGGAGTGTCAGGACCTCGCCGGCGTCGTCGGGAGTGATCGGGCGGATGTCGAGATCGTCGTGGGGCACGACCTCACGGTACTGGGCCGTCGCCTGCGCGGGCAGGGCTTGACAGGGCTTCACAGGGTTTGACAGGGCCGACATGGGCGCGCGGCATCCGCTCGCTTACCCTGGAGTCATGGCTCGCGCGCTCCCTCCCACGTCCTCCGGCGCGCCGCAGGTGCGCCCAGCTACCGA
>NZ_JASBSF010000064.1 GCF_030149085.1 Microbacterium sp.
AGAGCACCACACCGAGCACCACGAACGGCAGTGACTCGATCAGGACGCTGATCGCGAGGGTCAGACCGTCCTGCGCTCGCGTCGACAGGGGTGAGGTGAACAGCGACGGTGACAGAAGGTCGATCGCGACCAGGATCGCGAGGAAGAGGATGCCGATTCCGACGCCGACCGCTGCCCGGGCACCCGGGCTCGCGCCCCCGGCACGCGCGCGATCGGTCACCGGCGCGTCAGCGCGCACGGTTCCCATCGCCGGATGCCGCGCGGGCGCGCGCCGTGCATTCGGGGCAGCGCCCGAAGATGTCGACGACATGCTCGGCATCCGTGTAGCCGTGCTGTTCGGCGACCGACCGCGCCCACTGCTCGACGGGGGTCGCTGCGATCTCCACAGTCGCCCCGCACGAGCGACAGATCAGGTGGTGGTGATGCCCCGAAGTCTCACACGCACGATAGAGGCTCTCGCCGTCGGGGCCGTGCAGCGTATCGGCTGCGCCCTCGTCGGCGAGACTCGCAAGAGCGCGGTAGACCGTAGCCAGGCCGATCCCGGTGTCTTCGTCGCGAAGCACCGCGTGAAGTGACTGGGCACTGATGAAGCCAGGGGCGTCGCCCAGCGCCGTGCGCACGCGTTCGCGCTGCCAGGTATTGCGTTGCGCCATGGCCGGGAGTCTAGCGAGCCACGTTCGGCGCCGGCTGGGAGCGCGTGGGAGCTCTCACGTGAACCGCGCCCGCGTCACCCGACCTCGGCGTCCTCCCACCAGGCGGCAGACGAGGTAGATCAGGAACGAAATGGTTGTGATGTAGGGGCTCACCGGGAGCGTGCCGGCGATGGCCAACAGGATGCCGCCCACTGCCGAGACGAATCCGAACCCTGCCGCCAGCAGCGGAACACTCCACGGACCGGAGGCGATCCGCATGGCAGCCGCCGCAGGGGTCACGAGCAGCGCCATGACCAGCAGCGCACCGATGATGTGGATCGCCACGGCGACGATCAGCCCGAGCAGCAGCATGAACCCGAGAGAGACCGCCGTGACCGGCACGCCGCGCGCTGCCGCCGATTGCGGGTCGAGGGAGTCAAAGCGCAGGGGTCGCCAGATGAAGAGCAGACCGAGCAGAACCAGGATGCTGATCGCGATCAACCACCCGAGCTGTGCGTTTTGCACCGAGACGATCTGACCCGTCAGCAGACTGAACCGGTTGGCGCTGCGGCCGCTGTAGAGCGAGAGGAACAGGATGCCCAGCCCCAGGCCGAACGGCATGAGCACGCCGATGAACGAGTTGCGGTCGCGGGCGCGGGCACCGAGCCATCCGATGAGTCCCGCAGCGATGAGCGAGCCCACGATCGACCCGGTCACGACATCCCAGCCGATCAGGAGCGCGAACGCGGCGCCCGCGAACGAGAGCTCGCTGATGCCGTGCACCGCGAAGGCCATGTCGCGCTGCATCACGAAGACGCCGACGAGGCCTCCGACCAGGCCCAGCACGGCGCCTGCGATGACCGAGTTCGAGACCAACGCGAGGATCGCACCGTAGTCGGACACCCCCCCGAACATGGCGTCACCGATGTCAGACCAGTTCATGCGTGCACCCCACCGAGTTCGTCGCCGTCGGGGTGGTGATGGTGTGAGACCTCGGCATCCGGCGCGCCGACGACGACGAGCCGGTCGCCGGCGCGCAGCACAGCGACGGGAGCGCCGTAGAGGTCGCTGAGAACGCTCGTCTGCAAGACCTCGTCGGGCTTTCCGAGCGTGAACCGGCCCCCGGCGATGTAGAGGATGCGATCCACGACGTCGAGGACGGGGTTGATGTCATGCGTGACGAACAGCACACCGGTGCCGCGCTCGCGCCGGTGCCGATCGATGAGCGCCACGATCGCCTGTTGGTTGGCAAGGTCGAGGCTCGTCAGCGGCTCATCGCACAGCAGCAGGCCGGGGTCGTCGGCGATCGCCTGCCCGATGCGCAGCCGTTGCTGCTCGCCCCCGGACAGTTCACCGACGGGCCGGTCGGCGAACCCTTCGGCACCGACGTCCGCCACCAACGCGTCAACCCGGTCGCGCTCACTCCGACGCGGGAGGCTGAAGCCGAACTTATGGCCGGTGACACCGAGGGTCACGAGGTCCCGACCCCGCAGCGCGGTCTCGGGTGGCAGGGGGCGTTGCTGGGGCACGTAGCCGATGTGCCGGTTACCCCGGCGTTCAACCCGGCGGCCGCTTGTCTCGATGGTCCCGGCGCTCAGGTGTTCGAGACCGAGGATGGCCCGCAGCAGAGTCGTCTTGCCGGAGCCGCTGGGCCCGAGAACCGCGATGAACTCGCCGGGCTCGACGTCGAGGTCAAGTCCCGCCCACAGTTCCCGCTCGCCACGGCGCAGCGCCGCCCCGCGGATGCGGAGCGGCGGCTGGGCGTCCGAGGTCGCGCTGGAGCTCACGCGCCGAGCGCGTCCGCGAGCTCCGCGATGTTCTGCTGCATCCACGAGATGTAAGTCTGGCCCTCCGGAAGGGTCTCCGTGAACTCCAGCACCGGGATTGCCTGCGCGGTCGCAGTATCGATGATCTGCGTGGTCTCGGCACCACCGGTCTGCGCATTGGCGATGACGACCTTGACGGAGCCGTCCTCCACGATGCCCAGCGCCTCGAGCAGGGTTGCGGGGGGCACGTCCTGCCCCTCCTCGACGGCCTCGCTGAAGGCCTCGGGGGTGAGGTTCTCGAGCCCTGCCGCCACGATCAGGTAGACAGGCACGGGCTCGGTGACGAACACCCCCTCGCCCGCATGAGCTGCCGAGATCTCGTCGAGGGATGCCTCCAGCCCGGCGATCTGGTCGATGAAGGCTGCAGCGTTGGTCTCGAAGAGGTCAGCGTTGTCGGGGTCAAGCGTCGAGAGCTCCTCAGCGATGGCTTCGGCGAAGTGCTCCATCGTGTGCGGGTCATACCAGACGTGCTCGTTGAATCCCTCGATGTGCGCGTGGTCGTGACCGTCCTCATCGGCGTGAGCGTCTTCGGTCTCCGCTGCGCCATCGTCGCCGGGGTAATTGGCGTTGAACGTGGCAGCGGTGATGACCGGAGCAGTCGTGCCGCTCGCCTCGATCATGGCATCCATGAAGCCGTCGTAGCCGCCGCCGTTCTCGATGATGAGGTCGGCTTCCGAGACCGTGAGTTGGTCTTGAGCCGTCGGCTCGAACTCGTGCGGGTCCTGCGCCGCGGAGTCGATGATCGAGGTGACCGTGACCGCGTCACCACCGATCTCTTCGGCGATCTGACCGTAGACGTTGGTCGACGCGACGACGCTCAGCGTGGCGGCATCCGGGACTGAGGTCTCAGACGTTCCGCCCGTACCGGCGCAGGCCGTGAGGGTGAGGGCGGATGCCGCGCCCAGCGCGAGCAGCGTGGAAAGTCGTCCGGTCGTCATACCGACAACGATAACGGAGGTGAGAATCATTATCAAAACGAGCGAGCGCGATCCTTCACCCGACGGCGCCGTGGACGCGTCAGTCGAGCAGGAGCGCGGGTTCCTCGAGGATCGACGCGACGTCGGCGATGAAGCGGCTCATCCCATCGCCGTCGATGACCCGGTGGTCGAACGAGCCCGAGACGGTTGTGACATAGCGAGGACGCACCTCGCCATCCACGACCCAGGGCTTTTGCCGGATGGTGCCCATCGCGACGATGCCCGACTCCCCGGGGTTGATGATCGGGGTTCCGGCATCCATTCCGAACACGCCGATGTTGGTGATCGTGATCGTGCCGCCCTGCTGATCAGCCGGGGTGGTCTTGCCCTCGCGCGCCGTGAGCGTCAGCTTCTCGAGGGCGCGAGCGAGCTCGCGCATATTGAGGTCCTGGGCGTCCTTGATGTTCGGGACAAGCAGTCCTCGAGGTGTCGCTGCCGCGATCCCGAGGTTGACGTAGTGGCGCACGCTGATCTGGGCACCGCCGTCGCCGTCCACCCACGCCGCGTTCACCATCGGCGTCCGGCGCACCGCCCAGATGACGGCGCGCGCCATGATCAGCAGCGGCGAGATCTTGACGTCCGCGAAGTCGGGGGATGCCTTCAGACGCTTGACGAGCTCCATCGTGCGCGTCGCGTCGACATCCGTCCACACCGACACGTGCGGTGCCGAGTACGCCGACTGCACCATGGCGGTCGAGGTTGCCTTGCGCACGCCCTTGACCGGGATCGACTCGACCCGTCCCGCGGCCTGCGCGAACGGGGAAGCGACACCGTTGGGGGCGGGTGACACCGGCGCCGCAGCGGGCGCGACAGCAATCGTCTCTTCGCGTACCTCGGGCCAGTCGGGGGTCTCGATGTTGCGGAAGACACTTGCCTGCGACGCGTGCTTCACGACGTCTTCGCGGGTGACTTCGCCGGCCTCGCCCGAGGGCGTGACGGCCGCAAGGTCCACACCGAGATCGCGCGCGAGCTTGCGGATCGGGGGCTTCGCGATGACCCCGACGGATGCCGTCACCGGCCGCTCGGCGGGCTTGCGGCGACGTGAGGTGACAGCACCACCCGTCCCGTATCCCACGAGCACCGCGCCGCCACCCTCATCCCCCGTGGCTGCCGCTGTCAGGGATTGCGATCCGCCGGCACCGGGAGCGTCAGTCTGTGACAGCGGCGCGGATTCGGCCGGAGCCGCCTCGATCGTCACGATCGGGGTCCCCACGGCAACAGTGACGCCCTCCTCGACGAGCGTCTCGCTGACCGTGCCGGTGAACGGCGAGGGCAGTTCGACGAGCGATTTGGCGGTCTCGATCTCGACGAGCACGTCGTTGACCTGCACGGCGTCGCCGGGGGCGACCTTCCAGGTGACGATCTCGGCCTCGGTCAAGCCCTCCCCGACATCGGGGAGAACGAAGGTCTGCGTGCTCATGGCGGTCCTTTCGCGGTGCACCAACTCCTGCATCTCGGTGGTCTGTGCCTCAGTATCGCCGTGTCCGCGCTGAAATTGCAGGAGTTAGCGCCATGGGGTGTCAGTAAGCGAGG
>NZ_JASBSF010000069.1 GCF_030149085.1 Microbacterium sp.
GGGGCTGCGCTTCTGATCGAGCGTCCGATGCACTGGGTCATCGCGCTGGCGTGCCTCGTGGTCTCGGTGAGCCTGCAGATCGGCGTCAACTACGCGAACGACTACAGCGACGGTGTTCGCGGCACCGACGCCTACCGGGTGGGGCCTGCTCGCCTGACAGGAGCGGGTAAAGCCAAGCCGCGGACGGTGCTGATCGTCGCGCTCGTCTTCTTCGCAATTGCCGGAATCGCGGGCCTGGCGATCACGATCCGCACCGAGCAGTGGTGGTTCCTCGCCGTTGGTGCCGCCTGCATCCTCGCGGCGTGGTTCTATACCGGCGGCAAACGCCCCTACGGTTACGCGGGCCTCGGCGAACTCTTCGTGTTCGTCTTCTTCGGCCTCGTAGCAACACTCGGCACGACCTGGGTGCAGGTGTTCGCGCTGCCGCAGGAGGCCTGGTTCGGGGCGGTCGGGGCGGGGCTGCTGGCGTGCGCGGTGCTCCTGGCGAACAACCTGCGCGACATCGATCAGGACCGCGTCGCCGGCAAGCGCACGCTGACGGTGCTGATCGGACGCCGCGCGACGCAGGTGCTGTTCACGGTTTTCGTGCTGGTCCCGTTCGGCATCGCCGGGTACCTCGCGGTCTTCTACCCGATCGCGTGGTTGACCGCCATGGCCTTGTTGCTGGCGCTGCCGGCGATCCTCATCGTGTGGACCTATCGTCAGCCGCGCGAGCTCGTCATCGCTCTCGCGCTGACGTCAGGGACGTCGCTCGCCTTCGGCGCTTTCCTCTTCTGGGCTTTCGCCGGCTGACGGCGCGGGTGCCTCATCGGCACCCGGCGCGTCTGCGAGCGCGGCATCTTCGATCTGCTCGTCGGTGGGGTCGGTGCGGCGCGCCCGGCGCTCGGCGAGCGATGCCGACACTTCATCGAGAGGGCGGCGCAGGAAGATCACCGAGAGACTCAGCCCGATGAGCGCCGCGAAGATCGCTGACAGCCAGTAGAACTCGCGGCCGATCGGCAGCAGCATGAGGATGCCGAACGGAACCAGGAAGAACAGGATGCGCAGCACGGTGTAGACCCAGAAAGAGCGCGCGTTCACCCCTCCATCGTAGGCGTCGGGCGCCGTGTCGCCGCGCGGGACCGGTCAGCGCCCGCCCAGCCCTGGCATGTCGAACCCACCTAGGATGGGGATGTGCCCCGCGTGCTGTTGATTCTGGCGTTGGTGGCGACCGCTTTCTGGGTCTACACCATCGTCGATTGCGCTGTGCAGCCGCCGACGCGGCACCGTGGGGTGAGCAAGCCGCTGTGGATCGTCATCGTCCTCGTGCTTCCCGTCATCGGTGGGCTGCTGTGGTTGGTGGTCGGTCGCGCGCGGCGGTCGGCAGTCCACGCCACTCGCGCGCCGGATGATGACCCGGAGTTCCTCGGGCGGATCGGCACCATCTCCGACCAGGATGAGCGCATCCGTCGACTCGAGGAAGAACTGGCCATGCTGGACGCCGAGGAGGCGTTCGACGGCCCTTCGGCTGCCGACACTGCTGCCGACCCCGAGGCGGCATCCACTCCGCGAGATGACGACGACGAACCCCGCGGATCCCGCGGCGCCGCGTGACGGGTCTGCGGTGAGCGACCTGACCGGCGGGGGCACCCGTTCGCCCGCGACGGATGCTGCTGCGGCGCTGCTCGATCAACTGATCTCGCTCGGTGTCCGCGATGTGGTGCTCAGCCCCGGATCGCGCTCGCAGGCCCTCGCACTCATCGCAGCCGACGCGGAGGAGCGCGGTCGGGTGCGCCTGCACGTGCGGATCGATGAGCGGGTCGCGGGCTTCACGGCGCTCGGCATCGGACGAGAGACCCGGATGCCGGCAGCCGTCGTGTGCACGTCAGGCACCGCTGTCGCGAACCTCGCGCCCGCGGTCCTCGAAGCTCATCACTCCGCGGTTCCCCTGCTGCTGCTCACAGCTGATCGGCCCCCCGAACTGCGAGGAGTGGGAGCGAACCAGACGACCCGGCAGCCGGGCATCTTCACGCCCAATACGCGGTTCGAGCTCGATGTACCGGCCCCGACCGAGACCGATGACACCGGCACGGGCGATCAATCAGCGATGCTGCGCGATATCGCCGACCAGGCTGTCGCAGCTGCCATCGGCGACAGCGGCCGCCCAGCCGGGCCCGTGCACCTCAACCTGCCGTTTCGGGAGCCGCTCGCCGGTTCCTTTCCGCCGTGGTGGACAGCGGATGCCGGCATCGGCGCGGAACTGCCGGATGCGCCGATCGACGACGACCAATCGGGAGCCCTGTACCAGGGTGGTGGCGGCGTCGGCGACGCAGTGGACGCGGTATCGGTCGACGAATCGGCGCATGTCCTGGTGCGCGGTGTTCGCACGCTCGTGGTCGCCGGAGAGGGTGCCGGCTCTCGTGCGGAGGCCCTTGCGTGGGACGGCGGATGGCCGCTTGTAGCCGAGATCGTCAGCGGTGCGCGCTTCGGGCGTCACCTCGTGCACGCCTACCGTGAGCTGTTGCACCGACCCGAGCTCAGCGAGCCGATCGAGCGCGTCATCGTCCTCGGGCATCCCACCCTCGCGCGCGAGACCACCGCGCTCCTGACCCGCGACGACGTCGAAGTGATTGCGCTGCGGGGTCCCGGCGAAACGGTAAACCTCAACGGCGCGACACTCGCCGTTGCGGAACTTGCCGTGGCACCTGCCTCGGAGTCGACGACAGCGGCGCTCGAGGCCGACCGTGCCTGGCTCGGAGCCTGGATGCGGGCATCGCGTGCGGCATCCGTCGACCTGTCAGTGCCGGCGCCCGACGGCGCAGCGCTCGCCTCGTCCGACCCGCAGACCCGTCTCGGGGCAATTTCGACCGAACTGGCGGTGCTGCGAGAACGCCTCGACCGGGTGTCGCTCGTCGATGCGGTGTGGCGGGCGACGTGGCCGCACGACCGACTCGTGTTCGGCTCCTCGCGCCTCGTCCGGGTGGCCGATACCGTGCTG
This sequence comes from Microbacterium sp., assembly GCF_030149085.1. Classification (GTDB taxonomy): domain Bacteria; phylum Actinomycetota; class Actinomycetes; order Actinomycetales; family Microbacteriaceae; genus Microbacterium. Next base: position 2,978 of record NZ_JASBSF010000069.1, read on the forward strand.
CCGGGCAAGAAGGTGACGGTGCACGCCAACCGGGGCCTTGCGGGGATCGACGGGACCGTGGCGACCGGCATCGGCGTCGCGATCGCGAGTCAGGCCGACGGAGCGGCGGGCGTGACCCGGGTCGTGCTCGGCGACCTGGCGCTGCTGCACGACGTCGGATCCCTGCTGCTTGCGCCCGGCGAGACCGCGCCGCGCATCCAGGTCATCGTCGGCAACGATTCCGGTGGCACGATCTTCGACGGCCTCGAAGTGGCGGCCCTCGGTTCTGCGAGCCAGCGCGATCGCGTGCTCTACACGCCCCAGGATGCCGACCTCGAAGCGCTCGCCGCTGCCTACGGCTGGACCTACGCGCGCATCGATACCCGAGCCGCGCTGGATCAGGCGCTGACAGCACCGGTCACGGGTCCACAACTGATCGAAGTGCCGCTCCCGCGCTGAGCTCTATGGCGGGTCCATGATGGACGAGTGACCGCGAGAAGTCAGACCTACTGGACCGGCGACGTTGCCGAACTCCTGCGAGTGAGCGAAGGCTTCGTCCTCTCGGGCGTGGACCCCGGCTCGACCCCCGGCTACGGCAGCAATAAGCAGCAAGCAGCAGCGGACCTTGCGGCGGGGGTCGCGGAACTCGACCTTCTGCAAGAGAAACTGTTCGCCCAGAGCCGGGTCGGTGCCACGGATGCGTCGGTGCTGCTCGTCCTGCAGGGGATGGATTCCTCGGGCAAGGGAGGGATTGTCCGCCACGTCGTCGGCTCAGTCGACCCGCAGGGCGTGTCGCTTGCATCCTTCGGCGCGCCGACCGAGGAGGAACGGGCTCACGACTTCCTGTGGCGCATCCAGCGCAAGCTCCCGCCCGCTGGCAGGATCGGCGTGTTCGACCGCTCGCACTACGAGGACGTCCTCATCGGGCGAGTCCGGGAACTCGCAGACCCCGATGAGATCGAGCGCCGATATGAGGCGATCAACGAGTTCGAGCGGCAGGTCGCGGCATCCGGAACGCGCATCATCAAGGTCATGCTGCACATCTCGTACGCCGAGCAGAAAGCGCGGCTCATGGAGCGCCTGGACCGCCCCGAGAAGCACTGGAAATTCACGCCCAGCGATGTAGAAGAACGCACCCGCTGGCCGCACTACATGGCCGCCTATCAGACGGTCTTCGAGCGCACCTCTACCGAGCACGCGCCGTGGTACGTGGTGCCGGCGAATCGCAAGTGGTACGCCCGGCTTGCCATTCAGCATCTGCTGCTGGAGGCGCTCGAGAACATCGACCCGCAGTGGCCGAGCGCCAGCTACGACGTCGCACTCGAACGTGAGCGCCTCGCCGCCACCTGAGCGTTCACCGACGCGCCCCGACCGTCTGCGAGGATGCGACCCATGGATGACGAGTTCGAGGGATTCCTTGAGACGGTGACGCCGCTGCTGCGGGACCGCAAGCTTGACGAGCTGCGCGCGCTGCTGGCCGAGCACGACCCAGCCGGAGTCGCGCAGCTGCTGGAGCGCGAGGACGCTCGGGACCGTGCCGTGCTGTATCGGCTGCTGCGGCGCGACCAGGCGCTGGAGACGTTCGAACTTCTCGACTCCGGCATGCGCGCTGAACTCATCGGCGGTCTTCGGGAAGACGATGTGGCGAAGGTCTTCGAGGAACTCGACCCCGACGATCGTGCGCAGCTGATCGACGAGCTTCCGGCCGGTGTCGCGCGCCAGCTGATGCGGGGACTCTCACCAGCCGAGCGCGAGCTGACAGCCCCCATGCTCGGCTATCCGAAGAACAGCGTCGGCCGGTTCATGAGCACCGAGTATGTGCGCCTTGCCCCGCAGCTGACGGTCGGCGATGCGCTGAGCCACGTGCGTCATCGCGGCACGGATGCCGAGACCGTCTACATGCTCCCGGTGACGTCGCCGCACCGCCGGGTCCTCGGCGTCGTGGGCTTGCGGGAACTCGTCATGGGACGATCTGACCTGCTCGTCGAAGAGTTGATGGGTGAAGCGAGAACGGCCCACGCCACGGATGCTGCAGAAGCTGCTGCGCGGTCTCTCGTCGACTCCGGTCTTCTCGCGATGCCGATCGTCGACAGCGAAGACCGCCTTCTCGGCATCCTCACCGTCGACGATGCAGCCCGCATCCTCGAGGAGGCTGAAGACACGGATGCCGCGCGCCAAGGTGCCTCCGAGCCGCTCGGCCGCCCCTACCTCACGACACCCGTGCTACGGATCGTCCGTGCGCGCGTCGTGTGGCTCCTCGTGCTCGCGGTCTCGGCGCTGCTCACGGTGCAGGTGCTCGGGATCTTCGAAGCGACGCTGGAGCAGGTCGTGACCCTCGCCCTGTTCATTCCACTGCTGACCGGCACAGCGGGGAACACCGGTTCGCAGGCCGCGACGACCGTCACCCGTGCACTCGCGATGGGAGAGGTGCGAAAACGCGACGCGCTCACCGTGATGTGGCGGGAGGTGCGCGTCGGAGCATTCCTCGGGGGTCTTCTCGGCATCCTCGGCTTCGCGCTTGCAAGTCTCGTGTTCGACCCGGCGCTCGGAGCGGTGATCGGACTCACGCTGCTGTTCATCTGCACGCTGGCAGCGACAGTGGGTGGGCTCATGCCGATCCTCGCGATGGCGGTGCGCGCCGACCCGGCGGTGTTCAGCACGCCGTTCATCTCGACGTTCTGTGACGCGACGAGCCTCATCATCTACTTCCTCGTCGCGACCTGGATCCTGCAGCTGGGCTGACCGCGGGAAGGAACGCTCAGGCGAGGGCGTCGACGATGGGCCGGAACTTCACGCGCGTTTCGAGGAGTTCCGTTTCGGGGTCGCTCGCTGCCACGATGCCCGCGCCGGCGTGAGCGACAACCGGGATCGT
>NZ_JASBSF010000074.1 GCF_030149085.1 Microbacterium sp.
GGCCGTGAGCTTCGTGACAAGAAGTTCATGAAGATCGTCTCGCTGGCCCCGGAGGTCATCTGATCATGGCGAACATCAAAAAGGGCGACCTGGTTCAGGTCATCTCAGGCCCCACGCCTGAGCGCGGCGGCGACCGCGGCAAGCAGGGCAAGGTCCTCGAGGTCCTCGTCGAGCAGGACCGCGTGATCGTCGAGGGCGTGAACTACGTCACCAAGCACGTCCGCGTCGGTCAGACCCAGCGCGGCACGAAGACTGGCGGTCTCGAGACCATCGAGGCGCCCATCCACATCTCCAACGTCCAGGTCGTGGACCCCGAGACGAAGAAGCCGACCCGTGTCGGTCACCGTGTCGAGGAGCAGGTCAAGGACGGCGTGAAGCGCACGGTTCGCGTGCGGTACGCAAAGAAGTCAGGTAAGGACCTCTGATGAGCACGACCACTGCTGCGCCAGCTGGCAAAATCCAGCCGCGCCTGAAGCAGAAGTACAACGGCGAGATCAAGAAGGCACTGCAGGACGAGTTCGGCTACGCGAACGTCATGCAGATCCCCGGCCTCGTGAAGGTCGTCGTGAACACCGGTGTCGGTGAGGCAGCTCGCGACAGCAAGGTGATCGATGGCGCGGTCGACGACCTCACCAAGATCACCGGTCAGAAGCCGGTCGTTACGAAGGCCCGCAAGTCGATCGCACAGTTCAAGCTGCGCGAGGGACAGGCCATCGGTGCGCACGTGACCCTGCGTGGCGACCGTGCTTGGGAGTTCATCGACCGCCTCGTGAGCCTCGCGCTGCCCCGTATCCGCGACTTCCGTGGACTCTCGGACAAGCAGTTCGACGGCAACGGCAACTACACCTTCGGTGTGCAGGAGCAGTCGATCTTCCACGAGATCAACCAGGACAAGATCGACCGCGTCCGCGGGTTCGACATCACGATCGTGACGTCGGCGAAGACGGATGCAGAAGGTCGTGCTCTCCTGCGTCACCTCGGCTTCCCGTTCCGGGGCACCGAGCAGCAGGCCTGATCCACCTCTGATGTCCCGGGACCTCCGGGGCATCACCACCACAGGTCGGCGTCCGCGTAACGGGCGTCGAAACCTGGTGAACGAAAGAAGAACCCCATGACCATGACAGACCCGGTCGCAGACATGCTGACCCGGCTGCGCAACGCGAACTCGGCGCACCACGACTCCGTGTCGCTGCCGAGCTCGAAGCTCAAGACGCACATCGCCGAGATCCTCAAGCAAGAGGGTTACATCTCGGACTGGTCGGTCGAGGATGCCCGCGTGGGCCAGACCCTGACCATGACCCTCAAGTACGGCCCGAACCGGGAGCGTTCGATCGCGGGCATCAAGCGCGTGTCGAAGCCCGGTCTTCGCGTCTACGCGAAGTCGACCGAGATCCCCACGGTTCTCGGCGGACTCGGTGTCGCGATCCTGTCCACCTCCTCCGGTCTTCTCACCGACCGTCAGGCCGAGCAGAAGGGCGTGGGTGGGGAAGTCCTCGCCTACGTGTGGTGATCTGACATGTCGCGTATTGGACGTCTTCCTATCGACATCCCCGCTGGCGTGACCATCACGGTCGAGGGCCAGGATGTCGCCGTCAAGGGCCCGAAGGGTGAGCTCTCGCTGACCGTCGCGCGCCCCATCGAGGTCACCATCGAAGAGGGGCAGGTGCTTGTCACCCGTCCCGACGACGAGCGCGAATCGCGTTCGCTGCATGGCCTGACCCGCACCCTGATCAACAACAACATCATCGGCGTGACCCAGGGCTACACCAAGGGCCTCGAGGTTGTCGGCACCGGGTACCGCGTTGCGCAGAAGGGCAGCTCGATCGAGTTCGCTCTCGGCTTCTCGCACCCCGTGCTCGTCGACCCGCCCAACGGCATCAGCTTCACGGTCGAGGGCAACAACAAGGTCACCGTGAGTGGCATCGACAAGCAGGCCGTCGGTGAGGTTGCTGCCAACATCCGAAAGATTCGCAAGCCGGAGCCGTACAAGGGCAAGGGCATCCGCTACGCCGGCGAGGTCGTGCGTCGCAAGGCCGGAAAGGCTGGTAAGTAACCATGAGCGTCAAGACGAAGTCCGACGCCCGCGCGCGTCGCCACACCCGTCTTCGCAAGAAGGTCGTCGGCACCACCGAGCGTCCGCGCCTGGTCGTCACCCGCTCTGCCCGTCACGTATTCGTGCAGGTCGTCGACGACAGCAAGGGCCACACGCTGGCCTCGGCATCCACCCTCGAAACCGACCTGCGGTCGTTCGACGGTGACAAGACCGCCAAGGCACGCAAGGTCGGCGAGCTCGTCGCCGAGCGTGCGAAGGCAGCCGGCGTCGCCGACGTCGTGTTCGACCGTGGCGGCAACCGCTACGCGGGACGTGTCGCGGCGATCGCCGACGGCGCCCGCGAAGGAGGTCTGAACCTGTGAGCGAGAACAACAACCCCGTGGAGAACGACGTGACCACTGCCGAGGGCACCGAGCCGGTTGCCGAGGCCACTGCGGCCGAGGGCGCCGCGACGACCGAGCGCGAGCGTGAGCCGCGCCGCGGCAGCCGCGAGCGCAACCCCAACCGGGACCGCAACTCGCGTGACCGTGGCGACAACCAGTTCCTGGAGCGTGTCGTCACCATCAACCGTGTGTCGAAGGTCGTGAAGGGTGGACGTCGCTTCAGCTTCACCGCCCTCGTGGTCGTCGGTGACGGCAACGGTGTGGTCGGCGTTGGCTACGGCAAGGCCCGTGAGGTCCCGCTGGCGATCTCGAAGGGTGTCGAAGAGGCCAAGCGCAACTTCTTCCGCGTCCCGCGCTCCGGCTCCACCATCCCCCACCCCGTGCAGGGTGAGGCGGCAGCCGGTGTGGTGCTCCTGCGTCCCGCAGCTGCCGGTACCGGTGTTATCGCCGGCGGTCCGGTGCGTGCGGTGCTCGAGTGCGCCGGCATCCATGACGTTCTGTCGAAGTCGCTCGGCTCGTCGAACACGATCAACATCGTGCACGCGACCGTGGAGGCGCTCCAGCAGCTCGAGGAGCCGCGTTCGGTTGCCGCTCGTCGTGGTCTTGACTTCGACCAGGTCGCTCCGGCTCGTCTCGTCCGTGCCGAAGCTGAGGCTACGGCCGCACAGAAGGTAGGTGCCTGATGGCTGCTCGGCTGAAGGTGACCCAGGTCAAGTCCAAGGTGAGCGAGAAGCAGAACCAGCGTGACACGCTGCGCTCGCTCGGTCTCAAGCGGATCGGCGACTCGGTCGTCCGTCCCGACGACGCGCAGACGCGCGGTTACGTCAAGACCGTCGCTCACCTCGTGAAGGTTGAGGAGATCGACTAATGGCAGACAACGAGAACGTCGAGGCTGCAGAAGCAGTAGCCGCGGCGCCCAAGAAGGCCCCGGCCCGCAAGGCTCCGGCCAAGGCTGCTGCCGACGCGCCCGCTGAGAAGAAGGCACCCGCGCGCAAGGCTCCGGCCAAGGCGGCTGCTGACAGCGATGCCCCGGCAGAGAAGGCAGCGCCCGCCAAGAAGGCTCCGGCCAAGGCGGCGGCAAAGAAGGATGTCGCACCCGCGACCCGTCCCGGTGTGCTGAAGGTGCACCACCTTCGTCCGGTCCCCGGCGCCAACACGGCGAAGACCCGCGTCGGTCGTGGTGAGGGCTCGAAGGGTAAGACCGCGGGCCGCGGTACCAAGGGCACGAAGGCCCGCTACCAGGTCAAGGTCGGTTTCGAGGGTGGGCAGATGCCGCTGCACATGCGCACCCCGAAGCTCCGTGGTTTCAAGAACCCGTTCCGCGTGGAGTACCAGGTCGTGAACCTTTCGACGCTGGCCGAGCTCTACCCGAAGGGTGGAGAGGTCACCGTCGGCGACCTCGTGGCCAAGGGCGCAGTTCGCAAGAACGAGAAGGTCAAGGTCCTCGGTGACGGCGACATCTCGGTCAAGCTCACCGTGACCGTCGACAAGGTTTCGGGTTCGGCCGAGCAGAAGATCATCGCTGCCGGCGGGTCCGTAGCGACCGCCGCCTCGGCGAAGTAGTACCTGGAAAGAGGGGCCGGAGAGATCTCCGGCCCCTCTTTCGGTTAGCCTGGACGTTGGCGCGCCCGAGCGTGTCGGCATCCCCCTTGGAGGAATCCTCTTGTTCAGCGCCATCGCGCGGGTGTTCCGCACTCCCGACCTTCGTCGCAAGATCGGGTTCACCCTGGCCATCATCGCCTTGTATCGCTTCGGCGCGCACGTGCCCACACCGTTCGTGGACTTCCCGAACGTGCAGCAGTGTCTTCGGGAGTCGACTGGCACTGAGGGTCTGCTTGCTCTCGTCAACTTGTTCTCCGGTGGGGCTCTGCTCCAGCTGTCGATCTTCGCCCTGGGCGTCATGCCCTACATCACTGCGACGATCATCGTGCAGCTGTTGCGCGTGGTCATCCCTCACTTCGAGGCGCTCTACAAGGAGGGCCAGGCGGGGCAGGCGAAGCTCACGCAGTACACCCGCTACCTGACGATCGCGCTCGCGCTCCTGCAGTCCACGACGCTGGTCACCGTTGCCCGCAGCGGTCAGCTGTTCGGCACGTCAAGCGTGCCCGAGTGCCAGCAGCTGCTCACCAACGACGCGTGGTGGGCGCAGTTGCTCATGATCATCACGATGACAGCCGGTACTGGCCTCATCATGTGGTTCGCCGAGCTCGTCACCGAGCGCGGTATCGGCAACGGGATGTCGATCCTCATCTTCACTTCCATCGCTGCCGCCTTCCCGGCCTCGCTGTGGGCGATCTGGCAGTCGCGTGGGTTCGAGACGTTCTTGCTCGTCGTCGCCGTCGGCATCGTGGTCGTCGGCCTTGTGGTGTTCGTCGAACAGTCCCAGCGCCGCATCCCGGTGCAGTACGCGAAGCGGATGGTGGGTCGTCGCACCTACGGCGGAACCAACACCTACATCCCGATCAAGGTCAACATGGCCGGCGTCGTGCCCGTCATCTTCGCCTCGTCGTTGCTGTACATCCCGGCGCTCATCGCGCAGTTCAACCAGCCTGCGGCGGGGGAGACGGCAGCTCCTTGGGTCGTGTGGATCAGCAACAACCTCACCAACGGTGACAGCCCGATCTACATGATCGTGTATTTCCTGCTCATCGTCGGCTTCACCTACTTCTACGTCGCGATCACCTTCAACCCGGTCGAGGTCGCCGACAACATGAAGAAGTACGGCGGGTTCATTCCCGGCATCCGTGCTGGCCGCCCGACTGCCGAGTACCTCGACTACGTGCTCACCCGCATCACTCTTCCCGGCTCGATGTACCTGGGTCTGATCGCTCTGCTTCCGCTGTTCGCGCTGGCGCTGGTCGGGGCGAACCAGAACTTCCCGTTCGGCGGGGCCTCCATCCTGATCATCGTCGGCGTGGGCCTTGAGACCGTGAAGCAGATCGACGCACAGCTGCAGCAGCGACACTACGAAGGGCTCCTCCGATGACGCGCTCCGCCGACCTTCCCTCCGCTCGCCTGCTGATCGTCGGGCCGCAGGGCTCGGGTAAAGGCACGCAGGGGGTTCGCGTGGGCGAAGCGCTCTCGATCCCCGTGATCTCGACCGGAGACGTCTTCCGCGCCAACGTGAGCGCCGGAACGCCGCTCGGTCAGCAGGTCAAGGCGATCATCGAAGCCGGCGATCTTGTGCCCGATTCCCTCACGAGCGAGATCGTGCGTGACCGCCTCACGCAGGATGACGCGAGCAACGGCTTCTTGCTGGACGGCTATCCCCGAAACCTCGGCCAGGTCGGCGATCTTGACGCGTTCCTCGAGGGCCGCGGCGAGGCGCTGGATGCTGTCATCGAG
>NZ_JASBSF010000091.1 GCF_030149085.1 Microbacterium sp.
GAAGGTCTCGCCCACCCGGCCGAGACCTGACTGGATCTCGTCGGCGATAAGCAGAACATTGTGGCGGTCGCAGATCTCGCGCACCGATCGCAGGTAGCCATCCGGCGGAACAATGACGCCGGCCTCACCCTGGATCGGCTCGAGAAGAACCGCCGCAGTGTTCTCGTCGATGGCTGCCTCGATGGCGGCGGCGTCCCCGAACGGAACCTGCGCGAAGCCGCCACTGTAGGGCCCGAAGGCGTCCCGCGCCGAGGGGTCATCAGAGAACCCGACGATCGTGATGGTGCGGCCGTGGAAGTTCCCGCCCGCGACGATCACACGTGCGGCATCCGCGGGGATGCCCTTGACCCGATAGCCCCACGCGCGCGCGACCTTGATGCCGGTCTCGACAGCCTCGGCGCCGGTGTTCATGGGCAGCACCATGTCTTTGCCGGCGAGCTTCGCGAGCGCCGCGGCGAAGGTCCCGAGCTTGTCGTTGTGATAGGCCCGGCTCGTGAGTGTCAGCCGTTCCAGCTGCTCCCGCGCCACCGCCAACAGAGCCGGATGCCCGTGGCCGAAGTTCAGCGCCGAGTAGGCCGACAGCAGGTCGAGGTAGCGCTTGCCCTCGACATCCGTCACCCAGACCCCTTCGCCGCGGGAGATCACGACCGGCAGCGGATGGTAATTGTGGGCGAGGTGCTCGTCTTCTGCCCGGATGATCTCGAGCGTGGTCGTGTCGACGGAGATCTGGTCGGCGCTCATACCGACTCCTGCTTTGCCCGCAGCTCGAGCGTGCAGCACTTGATACCGCCGCCGCCGAGCAGGAGTTCGGACAGGTCGATGAGTACCGGGTTGTAGCCGCGCTCGCGCAACTGCGCCTCGAATCCGGTCGCGCGCGGGGAAATGAACACGTTGTATCCGTCGCTGGCGGAATTCAGGCCGAACACGGCGCCGTCGGCGTCCGAGACGCGGATGGCGTCGGGGAAGCGCTCGGCGAGGATCTGCTGGCTGGCCTGGTCGAAGGCGCCCGGAAGGTAGGCGATGTTCGCGGCATCCGGCCCGCCCTGGGTAGCGCCGACGACGGGATCGAGCACCGAGATCGCGGTGTCGAGGTGGTAGAAACGCGGGTCGGTGAGGGTCAGCGACACGACCTCTCTGCCGAAGACCTCGCCGACCTCGCGATGGCTGTCGCCGGTGGAGCGGAACCCGGTGCCGGCCAAGATCACATCGCCCGCGAGCAGGAAGTCACCCTCACCCTCGTTGACTTCCTCGGGGATGACGGTCTCGAAGCCTGCGGCACGGAACCACTCGATGAAGTGGCGCTCCTCGCCGGCGCGCTCGGCGAACCGGAACTTCGGCGCATAGGCGATGCCGTCGATGATGAAGCCGCCGTTGGCCGTGTAGACCATGTCGGGCAGCCCCTCGGCGGGGTCGATCAACTCGACCTCGTGGCCGAGCTGCAGGTAGGTGTCGTAGAGCACCTGCCACTGCGCGACAGCCTTGGCGGTGTCGGTGGGCTTCGCGGGCTCCATCCACGGGTTGATCGTGTAGCTGACCGTGAAGTGCTCGGGACGGCACATCAGGTAGCGGCGGTGCTGAGCCGTGCGAGTCGTTGGGGCATTGTTTGCGGGCGTCGTGGTCGTCACGTCGTTCTCCAAGAGAGTGCGGCTGGCGGACGCTGTCCAGAGGCCCGACGGAGCAGAAAGATGCTGGCGACACGGGCACGCCGGCATCCATTGTCGCACGATCGTCGCGCGGTGGCGGCTGGCGAACCTGCGCGGTGGCTAACTCCTCAAGGTTGGCCACGGCGAGGCGATTCGAGGGCTCGACCCGGGGAATCCACCGTGGAGTTGAGGAGTTAGCCACGGCGCGCGAGCGCTACTCAACCGTCACGACGACCTTGCCCACGGCGTGCCCCGCATCCACATGGGCCAGTGCGTCGCGGGCTGCGTCAAACGGGTACGTCTGTTCGATCACGGGTCGGATGCTGCTCTGAGCGGTCAGTTCCACCAGCTGCGTCAGGATCTCGGTCTTCGCGGCGGCAGCGAGGGGACGGATGCGGCGGCGGCGCCGCGACAGGAAGACGGCTGCCAGCATCCGTCCCATCGGGCCGAGGATCTTTCCTCCAGCGCCCGAGACGAGCACGACGGTGCCGCCGTCTCGCAGCAGCCCCTGGAGTTCGGTGAGCGGGGCGGTGCCGGCGATGTCGATCACCGCGTCGAAGGATCCCGCGGGAAGCTCGGGAGATCCCGGCTGCACCCGCGTGTAATCGAACGCGTGGCCGGCCCCGAGGTCTGCCACGAGATCGAGCGCCCGCTCGCCGGCCAGTGCCCACACCTCGGCGCCGCGCTGGGCGGCAAGCTGCACGGTGAAGGTGCCGACCCCTCCCGCCGCACCGATCACGAGCACGCGGCTGCCGGAAGCGACGTGCGCGGCATCCAGGGCCTGCACTGCTGTTCCGCCTGATACGGGCAGCGCGGCGGCGAGCTGCGCCGAAACGTCGGCGGGCCGGGCTACTGCTCGGGCGGCAGGCATGATCGCGTACTCGGCTAGACCCCCGCCGACGCCGATCTCGGCCACCACCTCGTCATCGATCCGAAAGCCCGTCACCCCGGGTCCGACCGCGACCACCGTGCCCGCGACATCCATTCCTCGCGTGCGAGCCCGAGGGCGACGGATGCCGAACGCGAGCCGCACGAGGTACGGGTCGCCGCGCATCAGGCGCACGTCTCCGGCGTGGATGCCGCACGCTCGTACGCGGACGAGAAGGTCAGTGGCGCCCGGTGTGGGCACGGGGAGCTGATCGGACACGACAACCTCGGGTCCGCCATAGCTGTGCTGGAGCCACGCGGGCATCGTGGTCGCGGGCGTCGAAGAGCCCGGGGCGGATACGTTCTCGGTCATGCTGTCGCTCCGTCTGCGGCATCCGTCGGGTACTGGAAGAGGTCGTCGATCGCGACTCCGAACAGTCGCGAGAGTTGAAAGGCGAGTTCGAGGGAGGGCGAATACTTGCCCTGCTCGATCGCGATAAGCGTTTGGCGGGTGACCCCGATGCGCCGCGCCACCTCGGCCTGCGTCATCCCGGCAGCCTCACGGGTCGCGCGAATGGTGTTGGTGATTCTCGTCGGCTTGACCATTACGGCATCCCCCGGCGATACACGACGATGCGGGCGATGCCGCCGATGAAGGCGGAAAGGAAGAAGCCGGCGAAGACCGCGTTGCCGATCCAGAACCACTCGGCCTGCACCATCGCGAGGATGAGGGCTGCCAGCCCGCCGATAACCATGAACGCCTGTCCGACCCGGTCGCCGAGATGCTCGATCTCCCGGTCGCGCTGATCGGCACGGTGTTCCTCGTCGGGGTCACGCATGCCCGCGCCGATTCCCCACAGGATGCTGATCACAATCGAAACCACGATGGCCCCGACGATCGTCCAGATCATCGGCCACTGCCAGGCGATCTCACCCACGGGCAGTGACCACACCTGTGGCAGCACCAGCGCCAGGTACACGATGGTCCCGACGGCGCTCGCGATCAGTTGCGACCAGGTGTTTCTCTCGACGTACCCCATGTCGATCATCCCCGTCCGATGTATAGAATCTTTGACATTGCCGAGCGTACGGCTCCGGCGCTCACTATGTCAAGTTTTCTTTACATATACTCGGTCGCCCTGGGTGTCAGGCCAGGCCGAGGCGCGCGAGGTAGGCGTTGGTGAACCTGCCCCGAGGGTCCAGCCGCGCGCGCAGCGCAGCGAACTCGTCCCATCTCGGGTACCGGCTGCGGATGCGGTCGGCATCCATCGTGAAGACCTTGCCCCAGTGTGGGCGCGCCGACTCGGGCAGAGCATCCTCGATTCGGGGCAGGAGGGCTTCGACACCGGCCGAGTCGGGTCGCCACGTGAAGTGCAGCCCTACCGTCTGCCGCCCGAACGCGGGACTCAGCCACAGGGTGTCGGCTGCCATCGTGCGCACCTCGCACACGTAGAGCAGCGGGGCGATCGCCGGCGCAAGCGTGCGCAACGCGTCGATCGCGGCGGGAACATCGCGCCTGTCGATGAGGTACTCGCTCTGCAGTTCAGCGCCGGCTGACGGCGTGAACTCGAGCCGGAAGTGCGGCAGCCGCGAGTGCCACGGACCGGGAACCCCGCCCTGCACCGTGCAGGGCTCGGGCCCGACGCCGGGTACCGGATGCCGCGGGCCGTCTGCCTCGCGCCCGCCGGCTGACAGCACGGCGTCGGCATTCGCTCGCCCCGGACGCGCCTTCACCCAGACCTGGTCGATCGTGTCGGCATCCTGCCACGTCGTGAACAGGCTGACGCTGTCTCCCGCGCCCGTGACCGCGTCGAACCGGGCGAGCACGTCGTCCCACCGGGCGCTGTCATAGACCGTCTGCGCAATCTCGTAAGCCGGTCCGAGCTCGAGCGTCAGATGCGTGACGATGCCGAGCGCTCCCAGCCCCACGACGGCGCCGTCGAAGTCAGGATCGCCGCGTCGCAGCGTCAGCGTCTCGCCGTCGGCGGTCACCAGCTCGACGCCGAGCACCTGGGTTGCGAGCGACCCAACACGGTCCCCCGAACCATGCGTCCCGGTCTGCACAGCGCCGGCGACCGAGATGTGCGGCAGCGAGGCGAGGTTGGCGAGCGCGAACCCGGCGGCATCCAGGGCGGGCACCAGATCGCCGTGCCGAAGCCCCGCCGAGACGCGAGCGGTGGCGGCATCCGTGTCGATCTCGATCTGCCGCGGCATCCTCGCGAGCGACACGAGCACGCCATCCGTATCGGCAATGGGACTAAACGAGTGCCGGCTTCCGAGCGCCCGCACCCGCGGAGTCCGGGTGACGATGTCGGCGAGCTCGCCGAGGCTCGCGGGCTCCTGCACCCCCTCGGCGCGGTACGTGAGGTTTCCCGCCCAATTCTGCTCGCCCATCCCCCCATTCCAGCATGTCCGGGCCGGCGCGCAACGCGGGGTCGGCTGGTCGCAACGGCGCACGGTTTAGCCGACACGCCGGCACACGGATGCCGCACCCGGCGTGTCGAGGATGATCTGCGCCGTTGCGGCTCGCCACGGCGCCGCGCGGGGGCCCGGTGTTACCGTGTGACTGGCGAGAGGAGGCCGACGGATGCGTAACGCGACCGGTGCGCTGCTCGCCCTCATCCTCTCGACGCTCGGCCTCCTGGCCCTCGCGGATGCGAACACCGTGACGTTCGCGGTGGTCGTCGTCACGACAATCGCGCTCGCCGTCGGCGCGCTCCACGCGATCACGCGGCCGGGATCAACGCGGCAACGCCTCGCCCGCGCCGGCGGACAGATCGACCCTTCCGCGCTCGTGGAACAGAGCGACCCGGATGCCGAGGGCCACGCCCGCCCGAGGGCACCGGGACTCGCGGCCTAGGCCGCCACCCGTTCGTCCCGCTCCTCCGGAGCTCCCGCCCGCATCCGTCATGGGGCGCGCCCGGACGTTCGATGACCCTGCGGCCAGACGCACCCGCATCCGTCATCGACCCACCGGGAGTCCGCCATGGACCTGTTCGCCTTCCCTCCGCTCGCCTTCCTTCTCGACACCGCCTACCAAACGCTCATGGGCCTATCTGACCTGCTCGCACCTCTCGCGGGCGCCGCATCAGCCGCCCTCGCCATCGTCATCATCACCCTGTTCGTGCGCGCCGCGCTCATTCCCGCCGGCATCGCCCAGGCCCGCTCGGAGCAGGTACGCGCTCGTCTGGCACCGCGACTGCGGGAGATCCAGAAGCGGTTCCGCAAAAACCCCGAACGGATGCAGCGCGAGATGATGCAGCTGTATCGCGATGAGAACACCTCACCGCTTGCCGGCATCCTGCCCGCCCTGATCCAGGCGCCGATCGTCGGCCTGATCTACGCCGTGTTCCTCCGGAGCATCGTCGGTAACCATCC
>NZ_JASBSF010000114.1 GCF_030149085.1 Microbacterium sp.
GCTCGCGCACGGTGACCCTGGCGGCGGGGATCGGATATGCCTGGACGCGACCGGCGATGATGAAAGTCGGGTACAGGTCGCGTGCGAGCTCCGGGGCACGGAACACGTCGTGAACCCACGCCGTGATGGCGAGCGCGCCGGCGGGGCTGAACCCGATGAGGCGGGCGGGGAGTTGCTCGAGCCCGGCGCGGACGAAGTAGTGCTCGTCGACGAGGATCGGCGTCGGCGGGAGCAGGGTTTGCTCGTCGTGGGCGGGGTAGATGGTGAGGCTGGTGCGGCTGTTCATGAGGCGCTCGTTCATGCGGTGCGGCGGATGCCGGCGGCGATGATGTGGGCCTTGGTGGGCCGGGAGTAGAAGCCGAAGCTGTCGTCGTCGTCGGAAGCGGAGACGGTGGCGGTGAGTAGATCTTCGCCGTCCGGCGTGTGCTGCCGTCGCTCTCCGTGGAGATGGAATCCCGGCTGTCGGTCTCGTCCTGGCGACGGTCTTCACGCAGAGCGGCTGGGTCGGAGCAATGGCGGTGACCGCCGCGACTCTCGTCGTGGCGGCGCTGATCGTCTGGCACCGTGCCCGATCCGGTCTCGTTCGTGCGCTGGATCCTGATCATGCCGTGCGCCGGAGCCGATCTCTGTCGTGGTCACCGGGCAACCCGGGTGAGCTGTTCCAAATCGGCACAGCGCTGTGGCGGAATCCTCCCTGAGAGTAGAGCTCATCCACCGAGTGGTCGCCTAGTTCCTGCAGGCGCCGAGCATCAACGAAGGAGTTATGCGATGTCCTCGTCATCCACCGCGACCGCAGTCGTCCCGAGCGCCCTGCGTGATCTGTATCTGGGCTGGTCCGAGCTCATGGCCACCCACGAGCTGGACATGCGGCTGTTCCGCAGCATCTTCGATGAATGGCACCAGCCGACCATCGAACCGGAAAATGTCACCTACAAGGAGGAGACGGTCGGCGGCGTGCCCGGCATCTGGGCGTTCCCGGCCGGAGCCGATCGCTCCAAGGTCCTCCTCTACACGCACGGCGGCGGGTTCGCCGTCGGCTCTGCGGCCAGCCACCGGAAGCTCGCCGCGCACGTCGCGAAGGCGGCCGGGGTAACAGCGTTCGTGCTGGACTACCGTCGCGCGCCCGAGCACCCGCACCCCGCCCAGGTAGACGACGGGGTCGCGGCGTTCGAGGCCCTGCTGGAGCGGGGGGTCCACCCCGAGGACGTCACCACGATCGGCGACTCGGCGGGAGGCAATCTCGCCATCGCCATCCCGTTGGCGTTGAAGGCGAAGGGACGGCCGCTGCCCGGGCACGTCATCGCGTTCTCCCCGTGGCTGGACATGGAGAACCGCGGCGCGACGCTGGTCACCAACGATGCGACCGACGCGCTGATCTCCGTGCCGCTCCTGGAGGGCATGATCGCCGGCGTGCTGGGGGAGACCACCAGCCCGTCGGCGCCGCTCGCGAACCCGCTCTACGCGGATTTCACCGGGTTCCCCCCGCTGTACGTCAACGCCGGTTCGGTCGAGTCGTTGGTCGACAATGCCATCCGCGTGGCAGAGCGCGCCAAGGGCGCCGGCGTTGACGTCACCCTGCATGTCGCCGAAGGACAGCAGCACGTCTACCCGTTCCTGGCTGGCCGCGACGCGGACGTCGACGCGGAGCTTGCGGCGATCGGCCAGTGGCTTCGCCACTGACCTGCAGCACCCCACCCACCTCATTCACCGAAGGAGTTGCACCATGACATCCACACAGACCACGGACTTCGACGCGATCGTCGTCGGCGCCGGTTTCGGCGGCATCTACCAGCTACACACCCTGCGCGACAAGCTCGGCCTGCGCGTCCGCGGGTTCGAGAAGGGCGCCGGCATCGGAGGAACCTGGTACTGGAACCGGTACCCCGGCGCCATGTCCGACACGGAGAGCCCCTTCTACCGATACTCGTTCGATGACGAACTGCTGCAGGAGTGGGACTGGGCCCGAAAGTACATCGACCAGCCCGACATCCTCAGCTATCTCGAGACCGTCGTCGACCGGTACGACCTCCGCAAGGACTTCCAGTTGAACACCGAAGTCACGTCGATCGTCTTCGACGAAGCCACCAACACCTGGACGGTCGGCACCTCCGCCGGAGAATCCTTCACGGCCCGATACGTGGTGACGGCGCTGGGGCTGCTCGCAGCAACCAACATCCCCGACATCCCCGGGATCGACTCGTTTGAAGGCCGCCTCGTGCACACCGCGGAGTGGCCGGAGGACCTGTCGATCGAGGGCAAGCGGGTGGGGGTCATCGGCACTGGCTCGACCGGAACACAGTTCATCGTCGCCGCGGCCAAGCAGGTGTCGCACCTGACCGTGTTCCAGCGCTCGGCGCAGTACAGCGTCCCCTCCGGCAACGGACCGGTCGGCCCGGGGGAGGTGGACGGATACAAGTCCCGGTTCCCGGAGATCTGGGAGCAGGTCCGAAACTCCGGCGTCGCCTTCGGGTTCGAGGAGTCCACCGTCGCGGCCACCGATGTCGACGAGGCCGAGCGGGAGCGCGTGTTCCAGGCGGCATGGGACCGAGGCAACGGATTCTATTTCATGTTCGGCACGTTCAACGACATCGCTATCAACCCGGAGTCGAACGAGGCAGCCGCTGCGTTCATCCGCCGCAAGATCGCTGAGACGGTCAAGGACCCGGAGACGGCGCGATTGCTCACCCCGACCCAGCCGTATGCGAAGCGGCCCCTGTGCAACCAGGGCTACTACGACGTGTACAACCAGGACAACGTGAAGCTGGTGTCGATCAAGGAGAACCCAATCGTTGAGATCACCCCACGAGGGGTGAAGACCGCGGACGGTGTTGAGCACGAGCTGGATGTGCTCGTGCTGGCTACCGGGTTCGACGCGGTCGACGGCAACTACCGCCGCATCGACATCCGCGGGCGCGGAGGGGTGAGCGTCGACGAGCACTGGGCCGACGCTCCGACCAGCTTCCTCGGCATCATGACGGCCGGATTCCCGAACATGTTCATGATCCTCGGCCCCAACGGGCCGTTCACCAACCTGGTGCCCAGCATCGAGGCGCAGGTCGAGTTCATCACGACCCTGGTGACCGAGGCGGAGCGGAGAGGCGGGCTCATCGAGGTGTCGCAGCAGGTCGAGGACGAATGGACCGAGACCTGCACGACGATCGCGAACTACACGCTGTTCCCCAAGACCGACTCGTGGATCTTCGGGGCGAACATCCCCGGCAAGAAGCACGCCGTGATGTTCTACCTCGGCGGCCTAGGCGCCTACCGCGGCCTCCTCTCGGATATCCAGGCGAAGGACTTCGAAGGATTCAGCATCGGACAGCCCATCCCGGCCTGATCGACGGTAACCGTAGGCCGGGAGTGTGCTTCCCGGCCTACGGTCGTCCTATGAGCGACTCCATGTCAGCAGACGTCACATTCCGGTCACGCCGCTGGGTCCGTCCCGAGGACCTGAACGCGCACGGCACCCTGTTCGGCGGCAGCCTGCTGCGCTGGATCGATGAAGAGGCCGCGATTTACGCCATCATCCAGCTCGGAAACCCTCGGGCGGTCACCAAGTACATATCCGAGATCGACTTCGTCAGCTCCGCACGACAAGGTGACCTGATCGAGATGGGACTGCGCGCCACCGCGTTCGGGCGCACCTCCCTCACGATGCGCGCCGAGGTGCGCAACATGATCACTCGTGAACGCATTCTCACGATCGAGAAGATCGTCTTCGTCGGCCTCGACGACCACGGCCAGCCCATTCCTCACGGCTACACCGACATCACCTACGAACGCGACCGGCTTCCCCACCACCATGGACTCATGCGCACAGAGGATGGATCCACAGCGGACTAGGTATTGGCGGGTCCTAATAGGGAGGCGGATACTGGGTGGGACCACTTGCAGTGACGCGAGGTCCCAGCTATGTCCACCGATACCTATTCCGCCGCGAGCGCGCGGCAGGCTCGTGAACGCCTTCTCGAAGCTGGCGTCGGCGCGCACGGTCTCACTCCCCGCACGCTGAACGTCCCTCCGTGGATCGAGCGCAGTTGGCGTCGCTCGTTCACCACCGGTGGCGGCTACGATCCGACTGCGACTCCTGCTTACCACCCGTTCTCCGAACCGGCGGGACGCTTCCAGGACACCGCTGAGACCGTCCTGGCGCGATGGGCGGAATCACTCGCTGACATGCGTGTCGCGCTGCTG
>NZ_JASBSF010000117.1 GCF_030149085.1 Microbacterium sp.
AGTCGAGCGCACCCGCGTGCTGCGGCGACCGCCGACGGTAAAGCTGAAGCTCAACCGGCCCGAGAGCGAAGGGCAAATCGCGGATGACCAACGGCCAGCTCCGCGACCATCCGACAGCGAGAGTCTCGGGAATCGTCGCGATGAGCGTCGTCGAGCGCGCGAGCAGGGGCGGAAGCGAGGCGATGTGTTGCACGCTGACGGCAGGCAGCTCGATAACACCGTGGCGAGCGTGGACGCCGGCCAACAGGCGCGCACTGGAGTCGCCCTCGACCCAGACGCGCCGCGCCATGCGATAGGACTCGAGACTCATCTCGGTGCCGGCAAGGGGGTTGTGCGCCGACATCACCACGCGGTACTCCTCGCGCTTGACCGTCTGCCGCTCGAATGCAGCGGGGAGTTCTGCCGGGGTGATGGCAAGGTCCACGGACCCGCGGGTGAGCAGCTCCTCGAGGTCTTCACCCCGTAGCGCCGTGACGGCCAAGCGAGCGCGGGGCGCTCCGAGGGCCATCGCCTCGCCGATCGCCGGAAGCCAGCCGATCTCACCGAGTTCCGACAGCGCGATACGGAAGGTGCGCTCTGAGGTCAGGGGGTCGAAGCCGGTCACTGCCGCAATGGTCCGATCGATCACTGACATACCCTCGTGGAGCTCGGGATAGATCGCGTCGGCAAGCGCTGTGGGACGCATCCCCTGCGCCGTTCGCTCGAACAGCGGATCTCCGAGTTCCCGGCGCAGCCGCGCGAGCGACTGACTGATCGCCGACTGCGTCACGAACAGTCGGCGCCCCGCCGCTGTCAGGCTGCCGGCCTCATAAATCGCAACGAACACCCGGGTGAGGTTCAGGTCAGTGAGCATGCGTACACCTCGATCGGTCCGACATCAGGACTGCTCATGAAGCTATTAGCAGAGCTCATCATGAAAGGGTATTTGATTCAGTCTTGCTTGGGATAGCGTCTCCTCGGGCGGGCGCGCACTGCGTCGAGCCCAGAACGAAGGAGTTCACATGACCGAGTCGTTGGCTGCCGCGATCGCCCGAGCGGGAAGCCCCGTGCAGCTTCTGCGCAATGCACAGGCGCGGCCCACGATCTTCCCCGTGACGGCCGAGTTCAGCAACTGGAGGTCGGAGCAGCACTCGTGGCGACAGACCGTGGCACTTCTTGACCAGTCCCACCACATGACCGACCTGTTCATCCGTGGTCGCGACGCCCGGCGCCTGCTGAGCGATCTCGGCGTCAACAGCTTCGCCCGCTTCGAGGTCGACAATGCGAAGCAGTTCATTGCAGTCAACGACGAGGGATACCTCATCGGCGACGCCATCCTCTTCTACCTGGGCGACGAAGAGTTCGACCTCGTCGGCCACCAGATGGTCATCGACTGGGTGCAGTTCCATGGTGAGACCGGCGACTACGAGGTCACCTTCGAGCGGGACGGCAACTCGATCGTGCGGTCGGGCAACCCCACGCTGTACCGGTACGAACTGCAGGGGCCGAACGCGCTGGAACTCATGGAGCGCGTCACCGGCGCGCCAGTCCCGCCCACCCGCTTCTTCCACATGGCGACGTTCACGATCGACGGCGTCACGGTGCGCTCGCTCCGCCACGGCATGGCCGGCCAGCCCGGCTTCGAACTCTTCGGCCCCTGGGAAGACGGCGAGCGCGTCAGGGAGGCCCTTCTGCGCGAAGGCGAGCCCCTCGGGCTCGTCCGCGTGGGCTCCAAGGCCTACTCGTCAGCCAACCTCGAGTCCGCGTGGGTTCCGTCTCCCCTGCCTGCGATCTTCACCGGGGCTCACGCCGAGCGTTACCTCGAATGGCTTCCTGCCACCAGCGCCGGGTCGCTCGCCGGAAGCCTGACCTCCGACCGGATTGAGGACTACTACGTCACCCCCTACGACCTGGGGTATGGCCGCAGCGTCGCGTTCGATCACGACTTTCTCGGTCGGGAGGCACTCGAGCGCATCGCGCAGGAGCCCACACGGGTCAAGGTAACGCTGATCTGGAACCCCGACGATGTCGCGGCGGCGCAGCGATCCCTGCTCGAGCCGGGGTTGCCGGCGAAGTACATCGACTTCCCGAAGGCGCGCTACGGCCTGTATCAGGTCGACCGAGTTCTCATCGACGGGCGCGACGTCGGTATTTCGCACGACGCCGGGTACATCACGAACGAGCAGGTGTTCGCTTCGCTGGCGAGTCTCGTTCCGGATGCCGCGGAGCCGGGCACGGAGGTCGTGGTGGTGTGGGGCGAGGACCCTAACTCCGCCAAGCCCGCTGTCGAGCCACACCGTCAGGTTGAGATCCGCGCGACGGTTGCTCCCGCACCGTATTCGTCGTACGCGCGCGAGAACTACCGTCGGGACACCTCAGCCGCATCCAGCTGACGGGCGGGAGGTCGTCGCCGCCGCGCTAAGCCACCCCGCGCGGCGGCGACGACGCGCGACGCCCCGGGTCGGGGTGTGTCTCGAGGTAGGCGAGCGAGCGGGGATCGCCTCGCGGATCTGCCTGGTGACGTCGGTGCTCGGGGCACCCTCGACTGACATCGTCGTCATCGACGTATCCTCCTCGACTCGACAATAGTGTTTGCAGCCCGGCTGTCGGCGATATCTTTCACGATCTCGGCGCGGATCCTCGCACAGTCCGTCTACCGTGGGGCGAGCGGGGTATCCAGCGCGGAGTACGGTCGTAGATAGCCCCTCCCCCGAATCGAGGTCTCGATGTCGCGCGCTGACACGCGTCCCGCCCGCCGTGGTCGTCGCACCCCCGAAGAAGGCCCGCGCGCGACTTTCCGCCAGCTGGTGCCCTTCCTTCTCGAGCATCGGAACGTGCTCATCGTGGTCGCGATCCTGAGCATCATCGGGGCAGTCGCCACCCTCGCCCAGCCCGTGCTGGTCGGCCAGGTGATCACCCGCGTTCAAGATCAAGTCCCGCTCGGATGGCTCGTGTGGGGAATCGTCGCGCTCGTTGTCGCGGCATCGCTCATCTCCGGGTTCCAGCACTACCTGCTGCAGCGCACCGGAACTGCCGTGGTCTACTCGAGCAGGCGACAGCTCGTGGCCCGCATCCTGCACCTTCCCATCCGGGAGTTCGATGCACGCCGCACGGGCGACCTCGTCTCCCGTGTCGGTACCGACACGACGCTGCTGTACGCGGTCCTCACGCAGGGACTCGCGGATGCCGTCGGCAACTCGCTCCTCTTTATCGGTGCCCTGGTCGCGATGGCGCTGATCGACCCACTTCTGCTGCTGGCCATCGTCGTCGTGATCGGCTTGTCGGTCACCGTGGTCGTGATCCTCAGCGGCAGGATCCGCCGCGCCACCGGCGAGCAACAGGAGAAGGTCGGCGAGTTGGCCTCCTCGGTGGAACGCGCCGTCAGCTCGATCCGAACCGTGCGCGCCGCAGGAGCCACCGAGCGCGAGGTTGCGGACATCACGCGTGTCGCGACGGAGGCCTACGGCGTCGGCGTGCGGATCGCGAAGGTCTCGGCGCTCGTCGTTCCTGTCGCGGGCATCGCCCTGCAGGTCTCACTGCTGGTCGTCCTGGGCGTCGGCGGATTCCGCGTGGCATCCGGCGCGATCGAGATCGCAAGCCTGGTCACCTTCATCATGTTCCTCTTCCTGCTCGTCGGCCCGCTCGGGAGCTTCTTCGGGGCCATCACCTCGGTGAACCAGGCTCTCGGTGCTCTCGGCCGCATCCAAGAGATCCTCAATCTCCCGGTTGAGGACGCCGACGACGCACGCCTCGCGGCATCCGTCACCGAATCCTCCCCCGTTCCGGTGTCACAGATGGCGGGCGTCGCGGCCTCAGACCCCGCATCCGTGACAACGGAACCGCGGGAGATCGCGATCGAGTTCCGGGATGTCTGGTTCAGATACCCCGAGGCCGTTGTCGCCGCACGCCGGAAAGCCGAGACCGAAGCGCGTGCCGTGCTCGAGAGCGCGCACGTCGACACGTCGGTGATCGCGCTCGCGGGCGACGGCGGCACGGATGCCGCTTCCAGTGAGCCGGCGCAGTCCGAGGCATCCGATCATGCCGGCGACGTGCTGCGCGGCGTCTCGTTCCACGTCCCTCGCGGGTCGCGCGTGGCGATCGTCGGCCCGTCGGGCGCCGGCAAGAGCACGACGCTCGCGCTCATCGAGCGGTTCTATGACCCGACCGGCGGCGCGATCCTGCTCGGTGGTGCTGACATCCGAACCCTTCCGCGCGAACAGCTGCGCGCACAGCTCGGCTATGTCGAGCAGGACGCGCCGACCCTCGCCGGAACGATCGCCCAGAACCTGCGCCTCGCCTCCCCCGAGGCGACGGATGCCGACTGCGAACGCGTTCTTGACGCG
>NZ_JASBSF010000124.1 GCF_030149085.1 Microbacterium sp.
TGATGCGGGTGCCCTGCGGCAGCTGCGAGACGATGGCCTCGACATCCGTCGCGGGAATGTGTTTGGCGGCGTCGATCCGAAAACCCGAGACCCCGAGCGAGAGCAGGTCTTCGAGGTAAGCGACGATCGTCGCCCGCACCGTGGGGCTCGCGGTGTCGAGGTCGGCGAGGTTCACCAGTTCGCAGTTCTGCACCTGCTCGCGGTTCTTGTACAGCTGGATGTCGTCGTTCGCCGTCAGCCCGCAGTGGTGGAAGTCGGACTCCGCGTACAGGCCTGGGTAGTCATAGTGCGCGTACGCTGTGCCGGCGTATCCAGCGCCGGGTTCGTCCTGGCCCGTCATGTGGTTGATGACGGCATCCGCGATCACCTCGACTCCGGCGGCGGTGCAGCGCTGCACCATGTCGGCGAACTCGTCCCGGGTACCCAGGCGCGACTCGAGCTGGTAGCTCACCGGCTGGTACGAGGCCCACCATTCGTCTGCCGCGATGTGCTCCTGAGCTGGAGAGAGCAGCACCCACGCGATTCCGGCGGGCGCGAGCGTCGTCTCACACTCCTGGGCAACAGACGTCCACGGCAGCTGGAAGAGCTCGATGCCGACATCCGGTGCGGCCGGTTCGGGAACCTCGATCGGCACCTGCGTGCAGCCGGCGAGCAGAAGCACCGCAGCCGAGACGGCCGCGACCACCGCCCCGGCGCGGGCGCGAAGGCCCGGCATCCGTTACTTCACACTTCCCGCGGTCAGGCCGCCAACGATGTAACGCTGCAGCGCGAGGAACAGGGCGACGGGCAGGATGGCGGCGAGCACCGCGCCGGCGGCGAACACCGACCAGTTCTTCGAGAACTCGTCCGAGATGAACTTGTACAGGCCGACGGCGAGCGTCTGCTTATCGGGATCGATCAGGATGACACTCGCGAGCACGAACTCGCTCGAGGTCCCGATGAACGACAGCAGCCCGACCACCGCAAGGATCGGAGCGACCAGGCGCAGGATGATCGTGAAGAAGATCCGCGCGTGTCCCGCACCGTCGATCTTCGCGGCCTCGTCGATCGACGACGGGATCGTGTTGAAGAACCCGTACATGAGGTAGGTGTTCACCCCGAGCGCGCCGCCGAGGTAGACCATGATCAACCCGATCTGGGAGTTCAGTCCGATCGCTGGGAAGATGTCGCCGATCGCCACCATCAGGAGGAAGATCGCGACCACCGCGAGCAGCTGCGGGAACATCTGCACGACCAGCAGCGTCGTGAGACCGACGCGTCGCCCCGTAAACCGCATGCGCGAGAAGGAATACGCCGCGAGCGCGCCGAGGAACACCGTCCCTGCGGCGGTGATCAGCCCGATGACGAGCGTGTTCACGAACCACGCGCCGTACGGATGCTGGGCGCTCGTGAAGAGCGACACGTAGCTGTCGAGACTCAGTCGCTGGAAGAGACCGTTGGCCGTCAGCAGGGTCCCGTTGGGGTTGAAGGATGCCGAGATGACGTACAGCAGCGGGAAGATCGCGAAGATCCCGACGACGATGCCAATGAGGTGGCGCCATCCGGTCTCGCGGAAGTAGCGGCGGAACGGTCGGCGCGGCGCCGGTGCACCGCCGGGGACACCGGCTCCCCCGCTGCCGCCACGGCGACTCGAGGTGATCTCGGTATCTTCGTCGGCGACCTTCTCGAGAAGGCCCTTGGCTGCCGGTGCGCCGGGACGGAAGTCGCTCATGTCAGTTCAACTCCTCGAGTGCCTTGGTCTGTCGGAACGCGATGATCGAGATCGTGCCGACGATGAGGAAGATGATGATCGAGAACGCGCTCGCCAACCCGTAGTCGGCTGTCGAACCGACGAAGGCGACCTTGTAGACCATCGTGATGAGGATGTCGGTGGCACCGACGTTGACGCCGGCTGTCGCATCCCGGGGCCCACCGCCGGTGAGCATGTAGATGAGGCTGAAGTTGTTGAAGTTGTAGGCGAACGAGGCGATCAGCAGCGGCGCCACGGCAACGAGCAGCAGCGGGAACTTGATGCTGCGGAAGACCTGCCACGCGTTGGCCCCGTCGACCCGGGCAGCTTCCTGCAGATCGTCGGGGATCGACTGCAGCGCACCCGTGCAGATGAGGAACATGTAGGGGAACCCGAGCCAAAGGTTCACCAGGATGATGCTGAACTTCGCCAGCCACTCGTTGGTGAGCCACGGGATGTCGGCACCGCCGAAGAGCACGACGTTGATGAATCCGAACTCCTGATTCATCATGCCTGCCCACACCAGCGCCGAGAGGAAGCCAGGGAAGGCGTAGGGCAGGATCATGAGCACCCGGTAGTACTTCTTGGACTTCATCCGCGGATCGTTAAAGACGATCGCGAGGAAGAGGCCCAGCACGAAGGTGGTCGCCACCGACAGGAACGCGAAGACGAATGTCCACGCGAGCACCGAGAAGAACGGGCCGCGGATGGACTCTTCGGTGAAGGCGCGAGTGAAGTTGTCGAAGCCGACGAAGATCTGCCATCCCGGCAGCAGCTCCGTGCCGTCCTCGGCTGTGAAGGCGCCGGTTCCGATGTCGTAGTAGACGGTTCCCGTGCGGGTATCGGTCATCGTGTCGGCCTGCTCGTCATAGACGAGCTTCGACAGGTAGACGTAGGCACTCGAACCGTCGGGGGTGCGCAGGGATCCGTCGTTCGGGTCGTCGCTGAGCGGCACCGCCATGGCGGCGATCTCTTGCTGGCTCGCGACGATCTGCGAGAAGTTGAGGCTGTTGTACCCGTCGAGACCGACAGCCTTGCTGCCATCCATCTCGGCGTTCTCGACCGGCTCAAGCGGGTTCTCGTCGTTGCCGATCTCGACG
>NZ_JASBSF010000126.1 GCF_030149085.1 Microbacterium sp.
CCTCGCCGTCGCGGGTCTCGCGATTCCCGCCCCCGCAACCGTCGGCGTGAACTACTTCGGCATGGTTGCGACGCTGGAAGGGTTGCGTCCACTCCTCGCTCACTCAGATGCGCCGCGCGCGGTGGGGGTATCATCCATGGCATCCCTCCAGCCCTCCGATGAGCGCCTCATCGAGCTGGAGCTCGCCGGGGACGAGCAGGCGGCCCTCGCACGCGCGGCAGAGCTGGCAGCGGCTCCCGATACCGCGAACCTCATCTACAGTTCGACGAAGGTGGGCTTCTCCCGGTGGATCCGCCGCAACGCGGCTACAGCCGAGTGGGCAGGAGCAGGAATCCCGTTGAACGCCGTCGCCCCCGGCGTCATCCTGACACCCATGGTCGCTCCGCTCCTGGAGACCGCCGAGGGGCGGGCGATGATCGAGCAGGCCGTCCCCATGCCGCTCAACGGCTTCGCCGAACCGATCGTCGTCGCCCGGCTTCTCGCGTGGCTTGCGGGCCCCGAGAACACGCACCTGTGTGGTCAGGTCGTGTTCGTCGACGGCGGAAGCGACGTCGTGATCCGCGGGGACAGCGTCTGGTAAGCGGTATCGCGACGGATCGGGCTGCTCAGGCGCGGCGGAGGAGCCCGATCCGGTCGTAGACGTCGCCGAGCGTCGTGCGCGCGACGGCCTCCGCGCGCGCCGCGTTTGAGGCCAGGACCCGGTCGAGTTCTGCCGGATCATCGAGCAGTTCGAGAGCCCGAGTCCGCACCGGCTCGAACTCGTTCACCACGACGTCTGCGAGACCCTTCTTGAAGTCGCCGTAGCCGCGGCCCGCGTACTCGTCCTCGATCGAGGGAATCTGCCGCCCGGTGAGGGCAGCGTAGATCACGAGCAGGTTCGAGACGCCAGGCTTGTTCTCGCGGTCGTATCGCACCGAGCCTTCGCTGTCGGTGACGGCGCGCATGACCTTCTTGGCGCTCTTAGCCGGGTCATCCAGCAGCCACAGCACGCCGGCATCCGACTCGGCCGACTTCGACATCTTCGCCGTCGGGTTCTGCAGGTCGTAGATCCGGGCGGTGTCTTGCTGAATGACGGGCATCGGCACCCGGAAGGTGGTGCCGTATCGTCCGTTGAAGCGCTCGGCAAGATCTCGCGTGAGCTCGACGTGCTGCTTCTGGTCGTCACCGACGGGCACGATGTCGGTCTGGTACAGCAGGATGTCGGCCGCCATGAGCACCGGGTAGGTGAACAGCCCAACGGATGTCGCATCCTGGCCGTACCGCTGCGACTTGTCTTTGAACTGGGTCATCCGCCCCGCCTCGCCGAAGCCCGTGAGGGTGGAGAGTACCCACGCGAGTTCGGCGTGCGCTGGCACATGCGACTGGACGTACAGCGTCGACTTGGACGGTTCGATGCCCGCGGCGATGTACTGGGCGGCGGTGCGACGGGTCTTCTCGCGCAGCTCAGCCGGATCGTTCGGTTGGGTGAGGGCGTGCAGGTCGACGACGGAGAAGAACGCGTCGTAGGCCTCCTGCAGGTCCCGCCACTGCATGAGCGCCCCGATGTAGTTGCCGATCTGGAGGGAGTCGGCGGAGGGCTGCATTCCGGAGTACAGGCGGGGCTTGGTCACCCGACAATCCTAGGCCGCGGCCAGGTGCCAGCTGATGCGCTCAACGACCGATCGTGTAGTCGACGACGACCGGCGCGTGGTCGCTCCATCGGGTGTCCCACGACGGTGCTCGGTCGATCCGGTACGCCGTAACGCGCTCGGCCAGGGGAGCGGTTGCGAGGTGGTAGTCAATCCGCCAGCCGGTGTCGTTGTCGAAGGCCTGCCCGCGGTTCGACCACCACGAGTAGGGCCCGTCGACCTCGCCGGCCCAGCGGCGTCCGATATCCACCCACCCGAGTCCGGTGCCGGTAGTCCCGTCGACGCACTCGATCTCGGCACCCGCGGGAGCGAAGATCCGGTCGAAGTAGGCGCGCTCGCGGGGGAGGAACCCGGCCTTCTTGATGTTGCCCTTCCAGTTGCGGATGTCGAGCTGGCGGTGCCCGACATTCATATCTCCCATGACAACAGCGAGGGGGGAGTGGGCCTCGAGCTGGGGGAGACGTGCCTGCATCGCGTCCAGAAACGCGTACTTGGCCTCCTGCTTGGGGGTGCCGTCCTCGCCCGAGTGGACATAGGCGCTCACGACAGTCAGGGTTTCGCCGTCGATGTCGAAGTCAGCCTCGATCCACCGGCCCGACTGGTCCAGCGGCTCGGGGCCGAGCACCGTTCGGACGGCCCCGGCATCCACCCGGCTCGCGACAGCGACACCAGACCGGCCCTTCTGGAGCGCTTCGTGGTGAACGATCCGCCACCCGGGAAGAGCCGCGGTCAGCTGATCTTCGTTTGCACGGACCTCTTGCAGGGCCATGATGTCGACGTCCGCCTGGTCGATCCACTCGAGCATTCCTTTGCGCGTGGCAGCGCGGATGCCGTTGACATTGATGGAGGCGATACGAACTGTTCGAGGCACGAGCTTCAGCCTAGGCGGCAGGTCCGACGCCGTGCTCCCAGGCCTGAAGCGATCACACGAAGCCGTCGATCGCGCTGGGGCCACGTACCGCGGGCGGCGTGGATGCCTCAACTTCGCGCAGTTCCTCTTCGGCACGTCGCACGTTGCGGGTCGCTGCCCATCGCGCGTGCCATGGCGCGGCATCCCGTGCTTCTTGGGCGGTGCGCAAGCGCACCTGGGCGGCAAGGAGCAGCGCCGCGTGCTCCTCAGCCAGCTGTTCAGCTTCGGTCTTCTCCAGCAGCGGAATGTTCTCGTCCCGAGCCGAGATGGCGATCCACGATGCCCCCACGAGCATGATGATGCCGATGAGTCGGAACCAGAGCAGCAGACCGACGAAGATCGCGAAGGTCGCGAGCAGTGCGTTTGTCGGCGTGTAGCTCAGCAGCCATCCCGCACCGAGCTGGAGCACCGTGACCGCCGCTCCGGCAAGCAGCGCTCCGGGCCAAACCGTGCGCCAGCGCAGGCTCGTGCCGGTCAGGAACTGGTAAAGCGCAGCCAGCGCCGCGGCGTTGATGGCGAAAGAGATGAGGAGGGTTGCGGTGCGCACGCCGATCGAGAACCACACCGATTCGGTGTCGAGCCCGAACAGCGAGAACACGATGTCCAGGGCCCAGGTGCCCACCGCGCCGAGTCCGCCGCCGATCAGCAGCAGGATGCCGAACAGCGCCGCCGCCAGCAGGTCGCCGCTCTTGAGCAGCAGGTAGGGGCGCCGGTCGGGTGGCAGCACGAAGATCTCGCGGACGGCGCGGCGCGAGAACGTCACCCAGCCGATGGCGGTCCAGATCAAGGTCACGAGAGCTATCGCACCGGTGATCCCGAACAGGCTCGCCGAGTTGGTGGCGATCTCTGCCACGGCGTCGGGGGTGATCGGCCCGTCCTTGTCGATCAATCCCGGGATGTATTGGTTGATGAGGTCGATGAGGTTCTGGATCGCCTCTTCGCTGCCGCCGAGCCACAGGCCGGCCAGAGCGAAGGCGACATAGACGGCCGCGAAGATTGCGAACAGTGCCTGATAGCTCACTCCCGCGGCCAGGAGGAAGCCGTTGGCGATCAAGAAGTGGCGCCAGACGCGAACCGGAAACCAAGCGAGTGTCTGCTTGGTTACCTTCGTCGCGAACAAGATCGGCTCTTCGAACCGCGTGAGCAGGCGCTCTTGGGTCTCCTCCCACCGCGCACGCAGGGTCTCCTCCTGCTGCTGCGCTGCGCGCGCGGTGTCGCGGCGGTTGCGGTCGGGCGAACTCACGGTCTCAGGTTATCGAGCCTCAGGCGCGGCATCCGTCTGGCTCATCACGCCCGTATCCGTGCGGAACCAGCGGACCACCGAGAGGGATGCTGCGAGCACCGCCGCGGGAATGAGGAACGCGATTGCCAGTCCCGGACCGTCGGCGAGGAGGCCGACGATGACGGCACCGAGGATCGCCCCGGCGTAGTTGAAGATGTTGACCCGGGCAATCACCTGGTCGGAGTGAGCGGGGGAGAGGTCGCCGGCGGCGCCGAAGGTCACGGGGATGAGGATGCCGGTCGCGGCCCCAGCTAGAGCGAAGCCGAGGATCGCCGCGATCTCGAAGGGAAGAAGCGCGACAGCCACGACGCCGATCACCGAGACGACGATCGCGCCGGTCACCAGGCGGCCCCTGCTCATGATGCCCAGGAGCCGGTCGGTCGCGAGGCGGGTGATCAGGACGCACACCTGGTAGGCGGCGTATCCGAGAGGCGCGAGGGCGGGCAGAGCCCCGAGGTCGTCCTGCAGGTAGACCGTGCTCCAGGTGCTCACGGCGGAGTCGACGACGAACACTGCCAGGATGACGAAACCGAAAGCCCAGATTCCGGCTCGGGGCAGGCGAGCGCGCTCAGTCGCGGGGAGGGCAGTCTCGATCGGCACCTCCCGCGCAAAGAGGCGGATGCCGACCACAGCCACCACGAGGATTGCAACGCCCGCCGTCCCGATGGCCACGCCCGCAGCAAAGGGGGACGCTGCGATCGCCGACACGAGGAGGGCTCCGGCGATCGCGGCAGCCGTGTAGGCCGAGAAGAAGCCGCCGAGGAGCGGTTTGCCGTGGGCGCGCTGCACGATGACGCCCTGCATCGCGGTTGCGGCATCCACGCAACCGAGGCCGATGCCGTAGACCGCGAAGAGGGAGACGAACAGCGGGAAGGGGGTCGGTAGTGCGATGGCGGGAAGGGCCGCCGCCTGAAGGAGGAGTCCCACAACGAGCGCGGTGCGGCTCCCGAAGCGCACGGCGAGCGCGTTGGCGAGCACGGAACCACCCGCGGCGGCTATAGCAACACCCAGGACGATGAGCGTGACGACAGTGTCATCCACGCCCTGCCGCTGCTTGAGCGCGGGGAGGGAGGTGACCACGACGGCATACCCGAGTCCCTGAGCCGCGTAGGCGGCGAACACTGCGACGCGCGTGGACGTCGATCGCGCAGCGCCGGCGACCATCGACGCGTCTGAGGTACTCATTCGGCCAGAGTAGCGACCAGGGAGCCCCGGCGAAGAAGCGATTCAGATCCTCAACGAGGCATGAAGCCCGACGTGGGGCACGGGGCCGTGCCGCGCCGCAATGCGGCCCGGCTCAGGCTTTGCCGCGCCGCAATGCGGCCCGGCTTAGGCGCGCCCGCGCAGCACCGCCTGCTTGACCTCAGCGATCGCCTTGGTGACCTCGATGCCGCGGGGGCAGGCCTCCGTGCAGTTGAAGGTCGTGCGGCAGCGCCACACGCCTTCCTTGTCGTTGAGGATGTTCAGGCGCACATCGGCGGCGTCGTCGCGCGAATCGAAGATGAAGCGGTGCGCGTTGACGATCGCGGCGGGCCCGAAGTACTGGCCGTCGGTCCAGAAGACGGGGCACGACGAGGTGCAGGCTGCGCACAGGATGCACTTGGTCGTGTCGTCGAAGATCTCGCGGTTGGCGATCGACTGGATGCGCTCCTTGCCGGGCTCCGGCGCAGAGTTCGAGATGAGGAACGGCTGCACCTCACGGTACGACGCGAAGAAGGGCTCCATGTCGACGATGAGGTCCTTTTCCAGCGGCAGACCCTTAATGGCCTCGACGTAGATGGGCTTGGAGATGTCGAGGTCCTTGATGAGGGTCTTGCACGCCAGACGATTACGCCCGTTGATGCGCATCGCATCCGACCCGCAGATACCGTGCGCGCAGGAGCGGCGGAAGCTCAGTGACCCGTCGACCTCCCACTTTATCTTGTGGAGGGCGTCAAGCACGCGGTCAGTCGAGTACAGCTCGACGTCGTAGTCGACCCAGCGCGGCTCGGAATCCACCTCAGGGTCGAAGCGGCGGATGATGAAGGTCACCAGGAACGACTGGATGCCGGTGGGCTCGGGGGACTGCTCGATGTCGCCCTGCTCATCGGTGGCGGCATCCGTGGAGACAAGCGTCGCGCTCATCGTCAGTACTTCCTCTCCATCGGCTGGTAGCGAGTGATGACCACGGGCTTCCAGTCGAGGCGGATGTGGTCATCCGCGACCGACGAGTGGGGGTCGCCCGTGAGGTAAGCCATCGTGTGCTGCATGTAGTTCTCGTCATCGCGCTTGGGGTAGTCGTCGCGCATGTGGCCCCCGCGGCTTTCGAGCCGGTTGCGGGCAGTGACGACAACGACCTCGGCGATGTCGAGCAGGAATCCGAGCTCGACAGCCTCGAGCAGGTCGGTGTTGAACCTCTTGCCCTTGTCGTCGACATGGATGTTGAGGTACCGAGCACGCAGCTCCTCGATGACGCCGAGAACGTGCTTCAGGGACTCCTCGGTGCGGAACACCTGGGCTCCCTTGTCCATCTCGTCCTGCAGCTTCTTGCGGAGGACCGCGATGCGCTCCCCGCCGGGGTTGTTGCGCAGGCCCTCGATCATCTCGCGGACGCCTGCCGCGGGGTCTTCGGGGAGGTCGACGAACTCGGCGGTCTTCACGTACTCGACCGCGTACCGGCCGGCGCGCTTGCCGAAGACGTTGATGTCCAGGAGGGAGTTCGTTCCGAGGCGGTTCGAGCCGTGCACGGAGACGCAGGCGCACTCACCGGCCGCGTACAGACCCGGCACGACTGTCTCGTTGTCTGCGAGCACCTCGGCCTTGATGTTGGTGGGGATGCCGCCCATCGCGTAGTGCGCGGTCGGCATCACCGGCACCGGTTCGACGACGGGGTCGACTCCCAGGTAGGTACGAGCAAACTCGGTGATGTCGGGGAGCTTGGTCTCGAGCACCTCGGCACCGAGGTGCGTGCAGTCCAGGAGCACGTAGTCACGGTGGGGGCCGGCGCCGCGACCTTCGGCGACCTCCTGCTGCATGCAGCGGCTGACGATGTCGCGTGGCGCGAGGTCCTTGATCGTGGGGGCGTAGCGCTCCATGAAGCGTTCACCGCTCGCGTTACGCAGGATGGCTCCTTCGCCGCGAGCGCCCTCGGTGAGCAGGATGCCGAGTCCGGCCAGGCCCGTCGGGTGGAACTGGAAGAACTCCATGTCCTCCAGCGGCAGTCCCTTGCGCCAGACGATTCCGACGCCGTCACCGGTAAGGGTGTGGGCGTTGGAGGTCGTCTTGTAGATCTTGCCGAAGCCGCCGGTCGCGAAGATCACTGCCTTGGACTGGAAGACGTGCAGGTCGCCCGTGGCCAGTTCGTAGGCCACGACGCCCGCGACCTGGGTCTTGCCCTCGGCATCCTTCACCGTGATGAGGTCGAGCACGTAGAACTCGTTGAAGAAGTTGATGCCGAGCTTGACGCAGTTCTGGAACAGCGTCTGCAGGATCATGTGCCCGGTGCGGTCGGCGGCGTAGCAGGCGCGACGGACAGGGCTCTTGCCGTGGTCGGCGGTGTGACCGCCGAAGCGACGCTGGTCGATCTTTCCGTCCGGGGTGCGGTTGAAGGGCAGACCCATGTTCTCGAGGTCGATGACCGCGTCGATGGCTTCTTTCGCCAAGATCTCGGCAGCATCCTGGTCGACGAGGTAGTCGCCACCCTTGACGGTGTCGAAGGTGTGCCACTCCCACGAGTCCTCTTCGACGTTCGCGAGGGCAGCTGCCATGCCGCCCTGGGCCGCGCCGGTGTGGGACCGGGTCGGGTAGAGCTTGGAGATCACCGCGGTCTTCGCGCCGGGGCCTGCCTCGATGGCCGCGCGCATGCCGGCGCCGCCGGCGCCGACGATCACGATGTCGAACTGGTGGTAATGGACGCCGTCCTTGACGACGCTTTCGGCGCTCTGAGTAGTCACGGGTGCTGTGCTTTCGATGTCAGGTGAGCGGCAGGATTACGAGGCACACAGGCCGATGATCGTGTCGGACGCGGTAGCCGGGTCGAATCCGAGGCAGGGGTCGAAGGTGAAGACCACCAGGGTGCCGAGCAGGATCAGAAGCGCCGCGGTGACCCAGATCGCCGTGACGAGCACGGTGCGGGTCTTGGCGTGAGTCACGTAGTCGTTGGTGATGGTGCGCATACCGTTGGCGCCGTGGATCAGCGCGAGCCACAGCATGAGGACGTCCCACCACTGCCAGAACGGGTTGGTGAGCTTTCCGGCAACGAAGGCGAAGTCGATCGCGTGGATGCCGTCGCCCACCATGAGGTTGACGAAGAGGTGACCGAAGATCAGGACCACGAGCACCATGCCGGATGCTCGCATGTAGACCCAGCCCCACTTCTCGAGGTTCACGCCGCGGCGGCGCGGTGTGCCGTGCGACGCGCGAGGCTCCGCGATGACCGGTGCGCTCATCACTGACCGCCTCCCATCGAGCTGAAGACATTGATGAGGTGACGGGGGGTGAACCCGATCATCGTCACCGCCCAGAGGCCCAGGACGATCCACCAGAGTTGACGCTGGTAGCGAGCACCCTTCGACCAGAAGTCCACCACGATGATCCGGAGGCCGTTGAAGGCGTGGTAGGCGATGGCGCCGACCAGGAAGACCTCGCCGATGCCCATGATCGGGTTCTTGTAGGTGCCGATGACAGCGTTGTAGGCCTCCGGGGAGACCCTGACCAGCGCCGTGTCGAGGATGTGCACGAGAAGGAAGAAGAAGATGGCGACGCCGGTGATGCGATGAAGAACCCACGACCACATGCCCTCGTGGCCGCGGTATAGCGTTCCACGAGGGGTCTTGGAGGTGGTTTCGGATACCGACGGTGTGACGCGTGCTGGTGCAGACACGGTCGTCCTCCCTGGATCGAACACGAGCGGGGCGGTCAGTGCCCCAACGGGAACCTGGCGCAGGTCCCTCGGCGTCACTCGGGCGCGAGTCCCATCCTATTGCGCCCGGAGCGGGCGCGGCTCTTAGGCCACCCTTAGTTCGGGGGTACTGCTGTCGCGTGCTGTCACTTCCCGGACACGTGCTCGAAAGGCCGCCCCAGTAGCCTGGGGGCATGTCTCAGGAGATCTCCGACTTCTATGCCGTCATCCCCGCGGGCGGCATCGGCAGCCGGCTCTGGCCGCTCTCGCGTGCCGACGCCCCGAAGTTCCTGCACGACCTCACCGGATCCGGGCACTCCCTGCTCCGTGACACCTGGGATCGGCTCGAACCTCTGGCAGGAAGCGAGCGCATCGCCGTGGTCACCGGGCGCGCGCACCGCGCAGCCGTCGAGGCCCAGTTGCCCGGCGTCCCCGACCGCAACGTCTTCCTCGAATCGGAGCCTCGCGACTCGACGGCGGCGATCGGACTGGCGGCTGCCGTGCTCGTGCGCCGTGAACCCGACGTCATCATCGGATCCTTTGCGGCCGACCACGTCATCCGGCCTCCGCACCTCTTCCAGTGGGCGGTGCAGCAGGCCGTCGCGGTGGCGCGGCAGGGATACATCAGCACGATCGGCATCCAGCCCTCCGAGCCCTCGGTCGGTTTCGGCTACATCAAGAAGGCCGACGAACTTCTCGTGGACGGCGCACCGGAGGCTGCCACCGTCGAGCGATTCGTAGAGAAGCCCGACCTCGAGACGGCCCGGGCCTATTTCGCCGACCGCTCGTACCTCTGGAACGCGGGGATGTTCATCTCTCGCGCCGACGTGCTGCTTGCTGAGATCGAGGCGAACAACCCCGAACTTCACGCCGGGCTGGTGGAACTCGCCGAGGCCTGGGACGACCGCGACCGTCGGGGGCCGGTCGTCGACCGGGTCTGGCCCGCCCTGACCAAGATCGCGATTGACTACTCGGTCGCCGAGCCCGCCGCCGAGAAGGGCAAGCTCGCTGTGATCCCTGGTCACTTCGACTGGGATGACGTCGGCGACTTCGCGAGCCTGGCAAAGCTCAACTCCCACGGCCGCAAGAACGACCTCGCCATCCTCGGCGAGAATGCCCGCATCCTCTCTGACGCCTCCAGCGGCATCGTCGTGTCGCAGACATCGCGGGTGATCAGCCTCATCGGTGTGCAGGACATCGTCGTCGTCGACACTCCGGATGCTCTCCTGGTGACCACGAGCGAGCACGCGCAGCGGGTGAAGGGTGTCGTCGACGCGCTCAAGCTCGGCGGTCGCGGCGACGTCCTCTGACATGCCTGAGCCCCGGCGCGAGCAGTTTGCGTGACGACTCTATTGCGGGTTTGTAACCATTGCTTAGTGGCGGCTGTCTGGAGCATGCATCGTGGCGATTCGCTAGGTAGATTCTCCAGATGCACCCGCCGTCTGGGCGGGCCCTTCACCTGGAGGCACAGTTGACCATTTCCACTCGTAAGCGCGTGCTCGGCGGCCTCGTTGCCGCAAGCATGTTCGTTGCACTCGCCGGCTGCGCGTCGGCCCCCACTGACACGGAGACCACGGCAGCCGCCGGCGGCGACGTCGTCGAAGGCTTCATGCCGTGCCTGATCTCGGACGCCGGTGGCTGGAACGACAAGTCGTTTAACCAGTCGGCCAAGGAAGGCATGGACCGTGCCGTCGCCGAGCTCGGCGTCGAGGCCCTCGAACTCGAGTCGACCTCTGAGAACGACTACGCGCCCAACATGGAGACCGCTGTCTCCGAGGGCTGCACCCTGATCGTGTCGGTCGGCTTCAACCTCTCCGCCGCGACGGTCGAGTCGGCGCTGGCCAACCCCGAGGTCGATTACGCGATCATCGACGACTGGGCCGACAACGACTTCGATGGCACCACGGATGCCCCGAACGTCAAGCCGCTCGTCTTCGACACCGCGCAGGCTGCCTACCTCGGTGGCTACGCGGCCGCTGCGTGGTCTGCCGAGGCGGGCGTGAACAAGGTCGGCACCTTCGGCGGGATGCAGATCCCGTCGGTCGCGGTCTTCATGGACGGCTACCAGCTGGGCGTCGAGAAGTACAACGAGGACAAGGGCGCGAGCGTCGAGGTCGTCGGGTGGGACACCACGACCCAGGAAGGCTCGTTCACCGGTGGCTTCGAGGCGAACGACACTGCGAAGCAGACGGCACAGGGCGTGCTCGACCAGGGCGTCGACGTGATCCTGCCAGTCGGTGGCCCGATCTACCAGAGCGCCGCCGCGGCGATCGCCGACAGCGGCAAAGACACGCTCATGCTCGGTGTCGACAGTGACCTCGCCGTCGCCGACGACTCCGTCGCTGGCATCACGCTCGTCTCGATCATGAAGGCGATCGACGTCGCGGTCTACGACGCGACGATCGCGGCCGCCATGGGCGAGTTCGAGGTCGAGCCCTACGTGGGCACGCTGGAGAACGAGGGTGTCAAGCTCTCGAGCTTCCACGACTTCGAATCGCAGCTGCCCGCAGGCCTGCTTGACGAGTTGGCTGCCTTGCAGGAGCAGATCATCTCTGGCGACATCGTCGTCGACTCGCCCAACTCCCCGTGAGTTCGCACCACTGAGTTCCCCGTTCGGGGCGAGCAGCGCTGAGGCGCTGTTCGCCCCGAACCCATTTCCGGGCGCGCTGCTCTCGCGCACCGCGTCGGCTGAGTAGGGTGCAGATATGAAGCTTGAGCTCCGAGGAATCACCAAACGGTTCGGAAGCCTCGTCGCCAATGACCGCATCGACCTCGTCGTTGAGCCGGGACAGATCCATGCGCTTTTGGGCGAGAACGGCGCCGGTAAGTCGACCCTGATGAACGTCCTCTACGGGCTCTATCAGGCCGACGAGGGCGAGATCCTGCTCGATGGCGCCCCGCGGCGGTTCCGCGGTCCGGGCGATGCCATGGCGGCGGGAATCGGCATGGTGCACCAGCATTTCATGCTCGTCCCCGTCTTCACCGTCGCCGAGAACGTGATGCTCGGCCACGAAGAAACCACGTTCGGCGGGATGCTCGACCTGTCGAGGGCGCGCGACCACGTGCGCGCGGTTGCCGAGAGGTTCGGCTTCGACATCGATCCGGATGCCGTCGTCGGCGATTTGCCGGTGGGAGTGCAGCAGCGCGTCGAGATCATCAAGGCTCTCTCGCGAGACGCCCAGGTTCTCGTCTTCGACGAGCCGACGGCAGTGCTTACCCCCCAAGAGACCGACGAGCTGATGGCCATCATGCGTCAGCTGCGGGACGAGGGCACCGCAATCGTTTTCATCACGCACAAGCTGCGTGAGGTGCGCGAGGTGGCCGACGCCATTACCGTCATCCGGCTTGGTCGTGTCGTCGGCGAAGCGGAACCCACCGCGACCAACGAGGAACTCGCATCGATGATGGTGGGCCGGGCCGTCGAGCTCACGGTGCACAAGGCGCCGGCCCGGCCGGGTGAGGGGGGACTGGCGGTCCGGGACCTTCGCGTGATCACGTCGCACGGCGCCATCGTCGTCGACGACGTGTCGTTCGACGTGCACCCCGGGGAAGTCCTCGCCATCGCCGGAGTGCAGGGCAACGGGCAGACCGAGCTCGTCGAGGCGATCATGGGACTCGCCGCGCGCGTCGAGGGGTCGATTCGACTCGACAGTGTCGAGCTGACGGGCAAGAGCGTTCACGCCATCCTCGATGCCGGCGTCGGTTTCGTGCCCGAAGACCGCACGGTGGACGGCCTCGTCGGGCCGTTCTCGGTTGCAGAGAACCTCATCCTGGACCGCACCTCCGATCCCGAGTTCGTTCGGTTTGGAACGGTCCGGGCGGCGGAGCGCGACCGCTTCGCCCGCGATCGCATCCACGAGTACGACATCCGTACGCAGGGAGCCGAAGCGCCCGCGCGTACGCTGTCGGGCGGGAACCAGCAGAAGGTGGTGATCGCCCGCGAGTTGAGCAGGCCGCTGCGTCTGCTCATCGCGGCGCAACCCACGCGCGGCGTCGACGTCGGGTCGATCGAGTTCATCCACAAACGGGTCATCGAGACCCGCGACAGTGGTGTCCCCGTCGTGGTCGTGTCGACCGAGCTCGACGAGGTCGTCGCGCTCGCCGACCGCATCGCCGTCATGTACCGAGGCAAGCTGATGGCCATCGTTTCCGCCGATACCCCCCGAAGCCGGCTCGGTCTGCTCATGGCCGGGGTCGCCGATTCCGAAGGGACAGCAGCATGAGTGGTGCCACACCGGGTGCCGAGGATTCCACGAAGGGTCTGCCTCCCGAGCAGCTCCCGCACCTTACGGGGCCCCTCGTGGACCCGCAGCCCGCGCCGCCGCGCGTGAACGCGTTCCTGACCGACCTGCTTCGCGGCAACGCCGTCATGACCATCCTCGCGATCGTGCTGTCGATGATCGTCGGGGGAGTGCTGATCGCCTTCACCAACGAAGACGTGCAGGCGGCATCCGCCTACTTCTTCGCCCGTCCCGGCGACACTGTCGTCGCCGTGTGGAACGCAGTGGTGGGCGGATACGACGCGCTTCTGCGCGGCGCCGTGTTCAACTACCGCGCTGATGATTTCGCGACCCAGATTCGGCCACTGACGAACTCGCTGGGCACCGCCGCCCCGCTGATCGCCGCGGGACTCGGTGTCGCGCTCGCGTTCCGAGTCGGTCTGTTCAACATCGGTGCCCGCGGCCAGATGCTCGTCGGCGTGATCTTCGCCGCACTGTTCACCTACAACCTGGGCCTGCCAATGTGGCTGCAGCTGTCGGTGACGCTGATGGCCGGCATCCTCGGCGGTGCGATCTGGGGCGGGATCGTGGGACTCATCAAGGCGCGTACCGGCGCGCACGAAGTCATCCTCACGATCATGTTCAACTACGTGGCGTATTACCTCCTGTTGTGGATGATCCGCACCCCGGGACTGCTGCAGCGACCGGGAACCAACCAGCCGATCTCGGCGGCGACTCCGGAGGCCGCGCAGTTCCCGACCCTGTTCGGTGAAGGGTTCCCACTTCTGGACTGGGGTTTTGTCATCGTCATCGCAGCGACCGTGTTCGTCTGGTGGCTCGTAGAGCGCTCGGCGCTCGGGCTCCGGATGCGGGCCGTGGGAGAGAACCCCCACGCGGCCCGGGCTGCGGGCATCAGCGTGCAACGCATCTATGTCTACGCAATGCTCTTCGCGGGCGGCCTCGCGGGTTTGGCTGCCATGAACCAGATCCAGGGCGCCGTCACGACCGGGTTCACCGCGAACATCGATGCTGGCATCGGCTTCGACGCCATCACCGTCGCACTGCTGGGTCGCAGCCGGGCCTGGGGCACCTTCGCCGCAGGTATCCTGTTCGGCGCCCTGAAGGCAGGATCCTTCTCGATGCAGGCGCAAGGCATCCCCGTGGACATCGTCCTCGTCGTCCAGTCCCTGATCGTGCTGTTCATCGCCGCGCCCCCGCTGCTGCGCGCGATCTTCTTCCTCCCGAAGACGCAGGAGGAGAAGGCCGCCGCAGCCAGAGCCAAGTCCGCGAAGAAGGCGGTGACGGCATGAGCGCGACGCTGCCGAAGAGCCCGGACGCGCTCATGACAGTCCGCGAACGTCATCTCAAGGTGCCGATCGTCCTGGCCATCGCGGCGGCGATGCTGGCACTCCTGTTGCTCGCTCTTCCCCGTGACGGCGTGACCACGTTCGACTTCGGCGGCGCATCGTCGGCGCGCGTCGAGGTGCCCACCGCGGTGACGAGCTGGATCCTCGTCGCGGTGATGGTCGTGCTGACGGCGCTGGCCGCGCTGCGATCCTGGGCGTACCGGACCGTCCCGCTGTGGCTCACGATCCCCTTCGGCGTGCTCGCGATCACCGCCTTTCTTGTTTGGGCCGGAGCCGACGGGCTCGTGCCGCTCACGAGCCTCCTGGTGGGGGCCATCTCGCTCTCGGTGCCGCTCGTGTTCGGCGCGCTCGGCGGTGTCATCGGAGAGCGCGCGGGCGTCGTCAACGTGGCCATCGAGGGCCAGCTGCTACTTGGGGCGTTCTCGGCTGCCGTGCTGTCAAGCCTCACCGGCAGTCCGCTCGTAGGCCTTGTCGGCGCGATGCTCGGCGGGGCGATGGTCGCCTTCGTCCTGGCAGCCTTCGCCATCAAGTACCTCGTCGAGCAAGTCATCGTCGGTGTCGTGCTCAATGTGCTCGTCACGGGAGTCACGGGATTCCTGTTCGGTGCGCTGCTCGTGCCGAACGAGGACCTGCTCAACAGCCCTGAGCGGTTCGCGCCGATCGCGATTCCCCTTCTCAGCGACATCCCGCTCCTCGGGCCGGTCCTGTTCAACCAGACGCTCATCGTGTACCTGATGTACGTCGCGGTCGCTGTCGTGGCCTGGGGGCTGTATCGGACGCGCTGGGGGTTGCGGCTGCGAGCTGTCGGTGAGCATCCGCAGGCGGCCGACACTGTCGGCATCCGTGTGAATCCGACCCGGTTCTGGAACGTCCTGCTCGCGGGGGCCATCGCGGGAATCGGGGGCGCCTACTTCACTCTCGTCTCGGTGCCGCAGTTCGGCAAAGAGATGACCGCGGGCCTGGGCTTCATCGCCCTGGCGGCGGTCATCTTCGGACGCTGGGACCCGGTACGGGCGACGCTCGCGGCGCTGCTGTTCGGGTTCACGACCAACCTCCAAAACTTGCTGACGGTGCTCAAGACCCCGATCCCGGGGGAGTTCATGCTCATGCTGCCCTATTTGGTGACCATCATCGCCGTGGCCGGTTTCGCCGGTCAGGTCAGGGGACCTGCCGCCGCGGGCAAGCCCTACATCAAGAGCTGAGCCTCGGAGGACCCGCATGACAGACATCGATTGGGACAGGCTGCGCACCGAGGCAATCTCGGCCATGCGCCGCGCCTACGCCCCGTACTCGAACTACTCGGTCGGAGCGGCAGCGCTCGTCGATGACGGCAGGACCGTCTCGGGCTGCAACGTCGAGAACGCTTCGTACGGTGTCGGACTGTGCGCTGAATGCGGACTCGTCTCGGCACTGCACATGAGCGGCGGCGGCAGGCTGACTGCCTTCGTGTGCGTCAACGGTGCGGAGGAGATCATCATGCCGTGCGGTCGGTGTCGACAGCTCCTCTACGAGCACTCCGCACCCGGGATGCTGCTGCACACCGTCTCGGGCATCCGCACGATCGATGAAGTGCTCCCGGATGCCTTCGGGCCCCGCGACCTCGAGGAGGTACGCGCATGACCGAGGCGCCGATGGAGCCGTTCGACGCCGTTGACGTCATCCGTATCAAGCGCGACGGAGGCGCCGTTCCCGAACCCGAACTGCGGTGGATGGTCGACGCCTACACCCGCGGATACGTCGCTGACGCGCAGATGGCAGCGTTCGCGATGGCCACGCTCCTCAACGGCATGCAGCGTGACGAGATCCGGGTCATGACCGACGCGATGATCGCCTCGGGGGAGCGGATGAGCTTCGCGGGACTCGGCAAGCCCACCGTCGACAAGCACTCGACGGGCGGGGTGGGTGACAAGATCACGCTGCCGCTCGCGCCACTGGTGGCATCCTTCGGCGTCGCCGTGCCGCAGCTGTCGGGGCGAGGCCTCGGGCACACCGGCGGAACTCTCGACAAGCTCGAGTCCATCCCGGGCTGGCGCGCGGCGCTCTCGAACGAGGAGATGACGGCGCAGCTGCGGGACGTGGGTGCCGTGATCTGCGCCGCCGGATCCGGCCTTGCTCCTGCCGACAAGAAGCTCTATGCGCTGCGCGATGTCACTGGCACCGTCGAGGCCATCCCCCTCATCGCCTCGAGCATCATGTCGAAGAAGATCGCCGAGGGCACTGACTCGCTCGTGCTGGATGTGAAGTTCGGCTCAGGTGCGTTCATGCGCGACGTGGATCGTGCCCGCGAACTCGCACGCACGATGGTGGCGCTGGGCACTGACTCCGGGGTGGCCACGACAGCGCTGCTGACCAACATGGACACGCCGCTCGGCCTTGCGATCGGCAATGCGAACGAGGTCAGGGAATCCGTCGAGGTGCTCGCAGGCGGCGGACCTGCCGACGTCGTGGAACTCACCCTCGCTCTGGCCCGAGAAATGCTCGCATTGGCGGGCCAGCCGGATGCTGACGTCGAGGCGGCGCTCGCCGATGGACGCGCCATGGACTCGTGGCGCGCGATGATCCTCGCCCAGGGCGGGGACCCGGATGCCGAGCTTCCCGCCCCGCGCGAGACCCACACCGTCACCGCACCTCGCGCTGGGGTTGTGACCCGCATGGAGGCCCTGCCGTTCGGTGTCGCCGCGTGGCGTCTGGGGGCTGGGCGAGCGCGCGCCGAAGATCCCGTCATCCACGCAGCAGGCATCGACCTGCACGTCAAGCCGGGCGATTCGGTGGCCGCCGGTGCGCCGCTGTTCACACTCTCGGCGCAGGATGCGGCTCGCTTCCCTCGTGCACTGGACGCGCTCGAGAACGCGTGGGAGATTGGTGACGCCGAGCTCTCGCGCACACCCATCGTCCTCGAGCGCATCACCGCCTGAGCATCCTTCGTTCTTCCCCGCGCCCGCCATCCCCACACTCAGGAGCCCTCATGTCGATCGATCAGCACGGTGACCACGTCTTGCAGGGGATGTCGATCCGCAAGCTCCCCAAGGTGTCGCTGCACGACCACCTCGACGGCGGTGTGCGGCCGGCGACGATCCTCGAGCTTGCCGACGAGGCAGGGCTCGAGGTCCCCGAGGACACGGCGGATGATCTCGCCGACTGGATCGCGGAGCGCTCCGATTCGGGTTCGCTCGTCGAGTACCTGAAGACGTTCGATCTCACCGTCGGGGTCATGCAGACCCGCGAGGGACTCACCCGCGTCGCTCGGGAATTCGTCGAGGATCTCGCCGCCGACGGTGTCATCTACGGCGAGGTGCGGTGGGCTCCCGAGCAGCATCTGTCGGGCGGGCTGTCGCTCGAGGAGGCCGTCGAGGCCGTGCAGGACGGCATCGAAGAGGGCGAGGATGCCGCGGAGCAGGCAGGTCACGACATCCGTGTCGGGCAGCTGATCACCGCGATGCGCCACACCGACCGGTCCCTGGAGATCGCGCGGCTGGCCGTTCAGTGGCGTGAGCGCGGCGCCGTCGGGTTCGACATCGCCGGCCCCGAAGACGGATTCCTCCCCGCGCGCCACCGTGAGGCCTTCGACTACCTCGCCAGCGAGTTCTTCCCGGTCACGGTCCACGCGGGTGAGGCTGCCGGCCTGGACTCGATTCGCTCGGCTCTGCTCGATGGGCGGGCACTGCGCCTGGGCCACGGGGTGCGCATCGCGGAAGACCTCGATGTCGTCTCGCGGGCGGGCGACGAGGTGCTGGTGCAGTTCGGCGACCTTGCTCGGTGGGTGCGCGACCGCGAGATCCCACTCGAGCTCTCGCCGAGCTCCAACCTGCAGACCGGAGCGATCGAAAAGTGGGGCGAGGAGCTCGCCGATCACCCCTTCGACCTGCTCTACCAGCTGGGTTTCTCGGTGACGGTCAATGTCGACAACCGCACGATGAGCCGGACATCGCTGACCCGCGAACTCGCCCTGCTCGCTGACGCTTTCGAGTACGACCTCGATGACCTCGAAGTCTTCCAGCTCAACGCCGCGGCAGGCGCCTTCCTGCCCGTCGAGGAGCGCGAGGAACTCATCGAACTCATCGGCGAGGGTTTCGACCGCTAAGTCGGGCCACGGAGTCGCTAACTCCTCAGGTTTGGCCGCATCGACGGTCGGTAAGGGGCCGGGTGGCGGCATTCCGCGCGGTTCTGCGGAGTTAGCGACAGCGTGAGCGTTGGCGGGGGCGCCGCCGGTCCTGCCGGCGCTGGATGCGGACGGGCGGCGATGGCCATCGGCGCAGCTAACTCCTCAAAACCAGCCATTCAGGCATCCGCGGATCCCGCGAGCCCGCAGAATCCGGTCAGCTTTGCTGAGTTAGCGACGACGAGCACGAACCGGATCACCGCGCTCGATGATCGCGCGAAGCGTCGTCGTCAGCTCATCTCGGTGATGCAGGATGTCTTCCGCGATCGGTCGGATCGTCGTGT
Organism: Microbacterium sp.; assembly: GCF_030149085.1. GTDB lineage: Bacteria > Actinomycetota > Actinomycetes > Actinomycetales > Microbacteriaceae > Microbacterium. The sequence goes on from NZ_JASBSF010000126.1 coordinate 18,730, forward strand.
ATCCGAGAGCCGCGGCCGTCATATCGCGGCGCCGGTCGCGCTTAGCAGCGTCCCAGCCCGCGTGGTGCGCTTCGCTGTCGCATTCGATGATCAGCCAGCCATCGACGATGAAGTCGACCCGCCCCACCCCGGGAACGCTCTGCTGCACACGGATGTCGCATCCGAGCGTGCGGAGGATGAGTCGCATGAGCGTTTCGGTGCCGGACTCCGCCCGTCGATCGAGGAGCCCGTGGAGTGCTCGGTAACGCAGCGGAAGACGAGTAAATACCTCCCGCAGTTCTGCTTCGTCGACAAGTCCCCGATGCCATGCGCTGTCGAGCGTCGCGATCGCGGACCGCGGGTCCTGGCACCGGCAGGCCTGCGCGAGGGCCTCAACCCAGGGCGCGATGGGGGAACAGCGATGAGCTCCAGTGGCGCGCCAGTGTGCGACGACGTGGTGCGGGCGCGCGGGCAGCCGGCTCGCGCCATTGTCGAGCTGGACGTGGAGCGGCGGGTCGGATGCGACGAAGACGCCTGCCTCGCGGAGCAGAGAGACGCAGTCCAGCCGGCCTCCGAGGCGTGCCGCTTCGGAGAGGCACGGTGGTACATCGACGGCGAGGTACTTGCCGCGCCGCACGCGAAGCAGCTGCCCGGAATCGACCAACAACCTGATGCGCCGTTCCGACAGGCCGTGCGCGCGGAGGTCCGAGGTCTCGAGTATCCGATGGCGGAGGGCTGGGGATGTCGCGCTCGCAGCGTTCGGCATGGCGGCAGTCAACCGTCGTGCGGGGGAGGGTGGCCGACGGATGTGATGGCTGGGGAGACCGGAGCTGAGAGGCGAGGTGGGGAGGATCGGTTCTCGCCGCGGCGCCTGTCCGCCGAGTGTTGCTAACTCCTCAAAACTGACGGCCGCGGCCGGTGCTGCGCGGTCGAACCGGCCCACGGCGCGGCGAATAGGAGGAGTTCGCTGCGGCCGTGGCGGTCGGTGGTGGATGCGCCGCTCGACGGTCGGCCGTTGCTAACTCCTCAAGATCGCCGTCAGGTCAGGGCGCGAGCGGACATGATGTGCCGCAGGCGCGCCGGATGTGAGGAGTTAGCCACAATCGCCGCAGGAGCCGTCGACGAAGTGGCTCCCGGTCCGAGGGGGCGTCAGCCGCCCGCGACCTGCGTCTGCAAGATACGGTCGACCTCGGAGGTGAGGGTCTCGGTCATGTCGGCATCCGAGATGGTCGGTGTGCCGTCGCCCGGCTGGGGGCCGTAGTCGCCGAACGATGAGTGCGCGGCGCCCGCGATCTCGACCATGTCGGCACCCGCCGGGAGCAGCGGGCGGGCATTCGCGATCTTCTCGGGCGTGGACAGCCCGTCGAGTTCTCCGGCGAGGCTGAGCACCGGAAGCCCCGACGTGCTGAGGTCGTTCGCGCAGTAGGACGCGAACAGGATCAGGGCCTGGGCACTCTCGGTGAGCTGGCACGCGCGAACCCCGCCGAGTGAGTGACCGCCGACGGCCCAGGTGTCGACATCCGGGGCAAGGCTCGTGAACGCGTCCAGCGGCCTCAGATCGAAAAACGCCAGACTCAACCACGGCTTTGTGATCACTACTGTCGTGCCCGACTCGACGATGCCCGAAAGCTTCGCGGCATACGCCCACGGGTCGACCTTCGCGCCGGGGATGAACACCAGTCGCCGGTCTCACCCTCGACGGGCGCGAGCACGATGGCTGCCGAATCACCGGTGATCGCGGTCGCCGGATCGGCCTTCACCGCGGCGAGCGGCTCGGGCTCTGCCGCCATGACGCCTACCTGCGAGTAGATGACGATCCCGATGACGGCGACGATCAGCAGGATGCCGAGACTTGCCGCGATCCAGCCGATGATGCGCGCTGCGCGGGAGCGTCGGCGTCGCGGGGCGGGGCAGGGTCGGCATCCACCCTCTGAGCCTAGTAAGCCGCGGCGGAATCAGCCGTCGATGACTGCCGCCAACTCGTCGAGGAACCCCGCGAGGTCGGTCGCTCGGCGTACGATGCGCTGCACGCTCTCGCGCTCGGAGAACACTTCGACAAACTGCTCGAAGACGGTCTGGAATGCGGCGCGGTCTGATTCCGAAAACGCCACCAGTGCGACCACCTGGACGCGGGAATCGCCCCAGGCGATCGAGCTCTCCGAGACCCCGACAGAGATCGCCGTGCGAGTTGCCGTCATCCCGATGGCGTGGGGAACGGCAAGGGCATCGGTGAACGCTGTCGACGAGAGCTGTTCACGGTGGATCGCGCGCTCGATGTAGTCCTGGTCGATGACGCCTTCTGCGACGAGGGGTGCGCCGAGCAGCCTGATGGCTTCTTCCTCGCTGCCGGCTGCCGCCAGCTCACGACTGAACGCGCCCGCGACGAAGTACCGTGCGAGGTCTGCGCGCAGTCGCGCCAGGCGTCGCCCGCGGCGGATGCGGCTCGCAGTCGCTTGAACGCGATCGACGTCGCTCTCGGTGAGGAACGGCTGCACCCTGACGATTCGGTCCGACGGTGTGGGCGGTTCGATCGTCGAAAGCACGAGGTCGGTGTGGATCGCCTCCCAGTCGGGGTCCGCGCGCGTGTCGACACCGACGACCTCGATCGCGCGGCCGAGAGAGCGATCGACGCTCGACCGAAGCAGCTCATGCAGTTCGTAGTACCCAGGGCAGACAATTGTCGCGGTGAGCAGCTGCTCGCTGCGGCGGCTGCGCTCGAGCCGTCCGCCCACGTGCATGGCGATGTAGGCGATTTCATCATCGAGTAGCGGGATGCCGAGCCGTTCGTGGAGTTGCCCCGCGATGAAAACAGCGACCTCGAACACCATCGGGTAGCTCGTCTTCAGCGACCGGGTGAGGGGGTTTCGCGACCAGGCCTGAGCCGCGGCACGCTGCCGGAGGTTCTGTACGTGAAGGGAGAGGCGCACGACGAAGTCTTCGTGCGCGATGTCGACGAGAAACTCGGATGCCGCGTCCTGGACGATCTCGCGAACCACCTGTTCGAGCTGAGGATCCAGGTTTTCCCGCGCTCGCTCGCTCGGTGCTGCAGCGCCCGGAGCGACGACCCGCGTCAGGACGAGGATCGCCAGATGGTCGAGGTCTCCGTGCCCCAGATCGACCCCGATGTGCTCGCGCACCAGGGCGTCGAGAACCTCGGCGACCGCACGACGATCCTCGGAGATCGGTGAGCCGGTGGTCCCCTCAAGTGAGCGGCCCTGGGATGCCCGGTCGGCTGTGATGGCGATGTGCATCAGCACATCCGCGATGCCGAACTCGTTGACGTAGTAGCCGAGCTCGCCCATTCGAGCAACCAGTGCGGGCTTGAACGGCCCGAAGACGTTGGCGCCCATGGAAGATCCGCCCAGGGAGCGGCGCAGCGCATCGAAGTCGAACGGGCCCGCTTCCATCTCGTCGTGAGCGAGGGAGCTCAGCAGGCGGCGCTGCGCGACCTCGGCGCCGCGCAGGCGAGCTGTCGAGGCCGAGCGCTCAAGGGTGATGCCGGTGCCTCCCAGGAGGCTACGGACCCGACCGAGGTCCGCTTCGAGCGTTGCAGGACTGACGTGGAGCGCGTCGGCGGTCTCGAACACGTCGATACCCTCGGGGTCGTTCAGCAGCGCTCGGACGAGCGTGTGAAGCCGGTCCCGTGGTGTGCCGGCGTCAGCTGCCGCCGACGCCCGGAGCGCAGCTGCGGCGTCGATCCCGGCACGATACCCCGACGGACCCGACTCGATAGCGGCGCCGGAGGGCACGCGCGCGTTGACAGCGGTGACATACGAACGGATGCTGCGCGGCGTGACCCCCAGGGCGTCAGCGAGGGTCGCGGCGGTGACCCACTCGCCCTCGCGGACGAGCAGGCTCAACATCCGATCCTGTCGTGGTCGTGTCACCGAACTCCTCGCGCGAGGTCGCACCGGGCGCGTCCTCGACCGTGTCAGTCAACCACGCCGAGCGCGCGCGCAGGGCTACGCCGGCGGAAACGCTCTTCCGCCCCCGCGGAAAAAGGACTGGTTGTTGGCTCTCAGCGTTCTCACAAGAATCGATTTCGAAGGAGGCGGGTCGATGAGGATCCTGGTGATCTGCGGCGCAGGAGCGTCCAGCACATTCGTCGCCCAGCGGTTGCGAAGCGCAGCCGCGGCCAGTGGCGTTCATGTCGAGGTCGCTGCGGGTACCGAGGACACTCTCGCGGGTATCACCGAGCCCGTCGACATCGTGCTTGTTGGTCCTCATCTCGAGTCCGAGTTTCAGCGGATCCGCACGGTGGCCAGCGCACACGAGTCGATCGCGGTGCTCCTTCCGCCCGATGCTTTCGAGGATCGCGACGGTTCGCGGATTCTTCAGCTTGCCACCGCGGCTCGCGCCGCATCCGTCACCGAATAGCCCGTTCCAGGGAGGGAACCATGTCCGAGATCACCCGCACGGTCCGCATCGGCTCGTCGCACGGCCTGCACGCCAGGCCCGCGAAGCTGTTCGCCCAGGCCGCGAAGGACGCCGGCATCCCGATCACGATCGCCAAGGATGCCGGGGCTCCGGTGAACGCGGCGAGCATCCTCGGCGTGATCTCGCTCGGTGTCGAACACGGTGACTATGTGACCCTCACCGCGGATGGTGAGGGCGCGGAGGCGGCGCTGGACACCCTGAGCGAACTGCTCACCACCGACCACGACGCCGCCTGATCATGGCGCAATTGCGAGGAGTCGGCATCGGCCTGGGCGTCGCCCACGGGCCGGTCGCGCGGATGGCGGCACCCCTGCCGGCACCTGATGACAACCCGAGCGCCATCGGGGCCGACGAGGAGCGCGCGCGGGTGCAGGAGGCGCTAGCCGCCGTCGCGCGCGAGCTCGAGAAGCGCGGAGAGCAGGCCGGGGGAGCGGCTCAGGAGGTGCTCGAGGCGCAGGCCATGATGGCCGAAGACCCGACGCTCACCGACGAGGTAGATGCGTCGCTCGCGCAGGGCAAGACCGCCGAGCGTGCCGTGCACGAGGCGTTTGCGTCGTTCCGTGCTCAGCTGGAGGCGGTCGGCGGCTACCTCGGTGAGCGCGCCGCTGACCTCGACGATGTCGCCCAGCGCGTGATCGCTCGGCTGCAGGGTGTTGCCGCACCGGGAGTGCCCGACCCGGGGCATCCGTTCGTTCTTGTCGCCAAAGACCTCGCGCCGGCCGACACCGCCCTGCTCGACCTCGATCAGGTCTTGGCGCTGGTCACCACGGAGGGTGGCCCGACCTCGCACACCGCGATTCTCGCGCGTGAGAAGGGCATCGTCGCGGTCGTGGGCGTTGCAGGCGCTGCAGAGCTGGCCGACGACGAGACCGTGATCGTGGATGCCGCCGCAGGCGCCGTGACGACCGAGCCTTCCGACGATGAGCTCACCCGGGCCGAGAACCGGGCGAACGCACGAGCAGCCGCCGCGGGTGCCCCGATCACCGACGGCGCTCTCGCCGACGGGACAGCGGTGCCGCTGTTGGCGAACCTCGGCAACCCCGCCGGAGCTGCCGAAGCCGTGGCACTCGGGGCCGAAGGCGTGGGCCTGTTCCGCACCGAGTTCCTGTTCCTCTCCGCGAGTTCGGCGCCCACTGTCGAGCAGCAGCGCGCCTCGTACGCGGAACTCCTCGCCGCGTTCGCCGGCAAGAAGGTTGTCGTGCGGGTGCTGGATGCCGGCGCCGACAAGCCGCTGCCTTTCCTCAACGACGCGCACGAAGAGAACCCGGCGCTGGGCCTCCGTGGCCTTCGGGCGCTGCGGGCCAGCGAGGACATCCTGCGCGAACAGCTCACTGCGCTCGCCGAGGCAGACGCGCAGACCAAGAAGGCCGGCTCCGGGGCCGACCTGTGGGTCATGGCTCCCATGGTGTCCACAGTGGACGAGGCCGACTATTTCACCGCGCTCGCGCGGGAGTACGGCATCCGCACCGCCGGGGTCATGGTCGAGGTGCCCTCCTCGGCTCTCCTTGCCGAGCACATCTTCGCGCACGCGGACTTCGCCTCCATCGGGACGAACGACCTGACGCAGTACACCCTGGCCGCCGACCGCCTGCTCGGTTCGGTCGCGGGATTCCAGGATCCGTGGCATCCCGCGGTCCTTCGCCTCATCCGCGAGGTCGGCGCAGCCGGCGCGCGGACGGGCAAGCCCGTCGGCATCTGCGGCGAAGCGGCAGCCGACCCGCTGCTGGCTGTCGTGCTCGTCGGGCTCGGAGCCACCTCGCTCTCGATGGCACCCACCGCGCTCGCCGACGTGCGCGCGACCCTGCTCACCTACTCCCTCGACGATGCCCGGCGCATCGCTGAGGCCGCGCTGGCCGCAACTGACGCGGCAACCGCACGGGAGGCTGCACACGCAGCCTCCGACTCACAGAAAGAGAGAACGCAATGACAACGACGTCGCCTGGAACGGCGAAGGATCCTGGGCGGGCACGCGTCGCCGTCCAGCGATTCGGCACTTTCCTCTCGGGCATGATCATGCCGAACATCGCGGCATTCATCGCCTGGGGCTTCATTACGATGCTCTTCATCCCGTCGGGCTTCTTCGGCCCCGACAGCCCCTTCGGCTGGCACTGGTACCCCGTCTCAGACATCATCGGCTCCGGCGGCGATGAGGCTCTCATCGGTTGGCAGGGCGCAATGGTGCAGCTGGCCGAAGGTGACGGCGGGAACTTCTTCTCGTATGTCGGCCTCGTCGGCCCGATGATTGTCTACCTGCTGCCGCTTCTGATCGCCAACACTGGTGGTCGCATGGTCTACGGCGAGCGCGGTGGTGTGGTCGCGACGATCGCGACCATGGGTGTCATCGTCGGCACCAACATCCCGATGTTCCTCGGTGCCATGATCATGGGCCCGTTCGCTGCTCTCATGACCAAGTGGATGGACCGGATCTGGGACGGCAAGATCAAGCCCGGCTTCGAGATGCTGGTCAACAACTTCTCCGCCGGCATCCTCGGAATGATCCTCGCGATCGTCGGGTTCTTCGTGTTCGGCCCCGTCATGCTCGGCGTCAGCGCAGTCCTTGGTGGCGCGGTCGGTTGGCTCGTCTCGGTGAACCTGCTGCCGCTCGTGTCGATCATCGTCGAACCGGCGAAGGTGCTGTTCCTGAACAATGCCATCAACCACGGTGTCTTCACGCCGCTGGGGATCGAGCAGGCAGCCGAGACCGGCAAGTCGATTCTGTTCCTCATCGAGGCAAACCCCGGACCCGGTCTCGGACTCCTCCTGGCGTTTACCTTCTTCGGTGTCGGCGCGGCCAAGGCTTCGGCTCCCGGCGCGATCATCATCCAGTTCTTCGGCGGCATTCACGAGATCTACTTCCCGTACGCGCTGTCGAAGCCGATCACGATCCTCGCGCTCATCGCGGGTGGCGCGACTGGAGTCGCGACCAACATGCTTCTGCAGGGAGGGCTGGCATTCCCAGCCGCTCCGGGAAGCATCATCGCCGTCACCTTTGCCGCAATCGGTCCGGGAGTCGGAAACCTTCTGGTGGTCTATCTCTCGGTGATTCTTGCTGCCACAGTGACGTTCCTGCTCGCAGGGATCATGCTGCGCGCAAGCCGTAAGCGCGACCTCGAAGCGGGGCTCGGCGGCGACCTCAGCGCCGCCATCGCACAGACCGAGGCCAACAAGGGCAAGGAGTCGGCTGCGCTCGCTGGTCTTCGCGCCAGCGCTGGTGCTGACGCCCGCGCCGCAGGCGACGCCGACGAGGCGTACGACGAGGCAGAGACCGCTCGGGCAACGGGGGGTCTCGCCAGCGGCGGACGTCTCGAAACCAAGCAGATCTCGAACATCGTGTTCGCGTGCGACGCGGGTATGGGGTCATCTGCAATGGGCGCGAGCGTGCTGCGCAACAAGATCACGAAGGCGGGGATCACCGATGTCACGGTCACCAACAAGGCGATCGCGAATCTGGATGCTTCCGCCGACCTGGTGATCACGCAGAACCAGCTCACCGACCGGGCCCGGCAGAAGACTCCGGATGCCGTACATGTGTCGGTCGACAACTTCATGAACTCGCCGAAGTACGACGAGGTTGTGGAGCTGGTCCGCGACCAGCACCAGGATGGTGCATAACCGATGAGTCGGTGCGGGGCGGCGCAGGCCGCCCCGCACCCTCGTCCTTCGTCTCGTCACCCGTATGCGACGAGACGGCAATTTTCCCGGGGAGGAAGGTTTCATTATGACCAGTGAGGTTCTCACGAGCGACCGCGTGCGGATTCATGCGGGCTCGGCAACGCGGGACGAAGCGATCCGGGAGGCGGCAGATCTTCTGGTCGCTGCCGGAGCAGTGACCTCGGCGTATTACGACGCGATGCTTGCCCGCGAGCAGACCGTCTCGACCTACATGGGCAATGAGCTTGCGATCCCGCACGGCACGAACGACGCCAAGGACGCCATCCTCGCGTCGGCCCTGTCCGTCGTCAGGTACGACGGCGGCGTCGACTGGGACGGCGAAACCGTGACCTTCGTCGTCGGTATCGCCGGTGTCGGCGATGAGCACCTCGAGATCCTGTCGCAGATCGCGATCCTGTTCTCCGACGAGGATGACGTCGCAAGACTAAAGGCTGCCGCGACAAGCGACGACCTGTTCGCCATCGTCTCCGCCGCCGGCGTCTGAGGAGGAGGCAGTCATGAAGGCCGTCCACTTCGGCGCGGGCAACATCGGACGCGGCTTCGTCGGGCTGCTCCTCCACGAGGGCGGCTACGAGCTTGTGTTCTCGGATGTCGCGGCGCCCCTGGTCGATGCGATCAACGCGGCATCCTCGTATACCGTCCACGAGGTCGGCGAGGGTGGTGTCGACAAGACGGTGACGGGGTTTCGGGCGATCAACTCCGCCACCGACCCCGATGCTCTCGTGGCTGAGATCGCGACGGCCGACGTGGTAACGACCGCTGTGGGTCCGACTGTCCTTCGATTCGTCGCCCCGCACATCGCCGCAGGGCTCGCCGCGCGGGAGGCCTCGCAGGCGGCGCTCCACGTGATGGCGTGTGAGAATGCCATCAACGCAACCGACCTGCTGCGGGATGAGGTCGCCGCAGCCGCGGGGGAGAGCTGGACTGACCTCCAGGCCCGGGCCGTCTTCGCGAACACCGCCGTCGACCGAATCGTGCCGGCGCAGCCTGAGGGTGCCGGGGTGGATGTCACCGTTGAGCCCTTCTTCGAATGGGCCATCGAGCGGCCGCCGTTCGGCGACGACCCGCCGCAGATTCCCGGCGCCCACTTCGTCGACGACCTCGCGCCCTACATCGAGCGCAAGCTCTTCACCGTCAACACCGGGCACGCCGCAGCCGCGTACCTCGGCGCTCGCGCCGGGCACGTGACGATCGCGCAGACTCTCGCCGACCCAGCGATCGCAGGTCAGGTGATCGCGGCCCTCGAAGAGACCTCGGCGCTTCTGACGGCCAAGCACGAACTGCCCGTCGAAGAGCTCGCCGACTATCGGGCGACGATCCTGCGGCGATTCCAGAACCCTGCGCTGCCCGACACCGTCGGTCGGGTCGGGCGCCAGCCGCTGCGCAAGCTGTCGCGGCACGAGCGATTCATCGGCCCTGCCGCTGAGGCCGCGGAGCGGGGGATGTCGGTGTCGGGACTGCTGGCGGCTGTCGGTGCTGCCTTAGAGTTCGACGACCCCGACGACCCGCAGTCCCAGGAGCTGCAGCAGCTGCTTCGCGATACGGATGCCGCCGCCGCCGTGACTCGGATCACGGGCCTGACACCCCAGCATCCGCTGTTCGTCGACCTTCTCGAGGTCGTCCACGCCCGCCAGCGCCAGCTGTGACCCGCAGCCAACTCCTCAACATCGCCGGCAAACCGCGCGTTCGCGGCGCCGCGGCTGCGCCCCGGACCCGGATTCGAGGAGTTGGCTGCGGCCCCGTCAGCTGACGGCGGCGAGCAAGTCGCGCGCGCCGGCGGCCAGATCGGTCAGGCGGGTGGATGCCGCGTCGGCCGTCTCTGCGCGAACATCGAGATACACCTTGAGCTTGGGCTCGGTGCCGCTGGGCCGGATGATGATGCGAGACCCGTCTTCGAGCCATAGGCGGAGCACGTCGCCGGGCGGAAGGCCGTCGACCCCGTGCAGCAGGTCGTCAATGCGCGCCACCGTCACGCCGCCAATCGCCGCCGGGGGAGCTGCCCGAAGCGCCGACATCATCCGGCCGATCAGCGACAGATCGCTCACCCGCAGCGAGATCTGGTCGCTGGCGAACGCGCCGAATGTCTCGTCGAACTCGGCCAACAGGTCACCGACCGTGCGACCGGATGCTCGCGCTTCGGCGATCATCCCCAGCATCGCGACCGCCGCCGAAATCCCGTCCTTGTCGCGTACGGTCTCGGGGTTCACGAGGTAGCCGAGAGCCTCCTCGAACCCGTAGATCATTCCCGGGGCACGGGAGATCCACTTGAACCCGGTGAGGGTTGCCGCAAAGCCCAGCCCGTAGTGCTCGGCGACGGCAGCGAGGCCTGGTGAAGACACCAGCGAGCAGGCGAGGGTTGCGCCGGATGCCGCATCCGCCGCCCGCGCCGCGCGCCACCCGAGCAACAGGCCGATCTGGTTACCGGTCAGCCGGCGCCATCCCTCCGCAGCAGCCGGGTCGGGAATCGCGACAGCCAGGCGGTCGGCATCGGGGTCGTTGGCGAGGATGAACTCCGCTCCGACCTCCCGAGCCGTCTCGAAGGCGAGGTCCATCGCCCCGGGCTCCTCGGGGTTCGGGAACGACACGGTCGGGAACCGCCCGTCTGGCGCGATCTGGGCGGCCACCGGCGTCGGTGGCGGGTATCCGGCAACATCGAGGATGCGCGCAAGCGTCTCCCATCCCACACCGTGCATCGCGGTGTAGACCCACCGCATCCCGTCCGCTCCGGGACCCGCGGGAGCGACCGCCGCTGTAGCCTTGACGTAGGCGTCGACAACGGACTCCGGCGCGATCTCGTACCCCGAGCCGCGCGGCAGATCACGGATGTCGTCACCAGCCACCGCGTCGATGTGAGCCGCGATCTCGGCATCCGCTGGCGACACGATCTGCGACCCGGCGTCAGCGCCGCCGAGATACACCTTGTAGCCATTGTCGTCGGGCGGATTGTGCGATGCCGTCACCATGACACCGGCTGCGGCATCCAGGTGGCGTACGGCGAACGCGAGCACGGGAGTCGGGAGCAGCCGGGGCAGCAGTACGGCGTCGAACCCCGCTCCCGCGAAGATCTCCGCCGAGTCCCGAGCGAAGACATCGGAGTTCCGACGTCCGTCATACCCGATGACCACGCGAGGGGTGGCGTCAGCCCCGGCTCGCTCGCGCAGATACCCAGCAAGACCCGCCGCGGCCTGTGTCACCAGGACGCGGTTCATCCGGTTCGGTCCGGCTCCCAGCGCGCCCCGCAGACCCGCGGTTCCAAACGCGAGGCGAGTGCCAAAGCGATCGTCGAGCTCGCCTAGCGCAGCGGCGTCACCGGCATCCGCTGCTTCCAACAGCGCGGCGAGTTCTTCCCGCGTGACCGGATCGGGATCTTGCTCGAGCCAGGCCCGGGCGGTGTCGATCAGCCCCATCACAGCTCGCCGATGACGCGCGCCAGCAGCGCCGAGATCACCGGCTCGGCTTCTTTACCGGCTTCGATCACTTCTTGGTGGCTGAGCGGGGTCGTCTGGATGCCGGCAGCCATGTTCGTGATGAGCGAGAACCCGAGGATCTCCATGCCGGCTTGGCGCGCGGCGATGGCCTCGAGGGCGGTCGACATCCCGACGATGTGTCCGCCGATGGTCCTTGCCATCCGGACCTCGGCCGGAGTTTCGTACTGGGGGCCGCGGAACTGGCAGTACACGCCCTCGTCGAGGGTCGGATCCACCATCCGGGCAACGTCTCGCAGCCGCAGCGAGTAGAGGTCGGTGAGGTCGATAAAGGTCGCGCCCTCGAGGGGGGACGCGCCAGTGAGGTTGATGTGGTCGCTGATGAGCACGGGCTGACCCGGCTTCCACGACGGCTTGATGCCGCCAGCACCGTTGGTGAGCACCATTGTCTTCGCGCCGGTCGCCGCTGCGGTGCGCACGCTGTGCACGACGCGGCGCGGCCCGTGACCCTCGTAGTAGTGGGTGCGCGCGCCGATGACGAGCACGTGCTTGCCCTTGGGGGTGCGGATGCTGCGCAGCGACCCCACGTGCCCTTCCAGTGCCGGCTTGCTGAAGCCCGTGACATCCGTCGCCGCAATCGTCGCGACGGTTTCGCCGATGAGGTCGGCTGCCTTG
>NZ_JASBSF010000129.1 GCF_030149085.1 Microbacterium sp.
TATATGGCCGAACATGCACCATGATTGGCATTTTCTCGCAGCGGTTATCCCGGAAGGGAAAAGGGCTATTAAAGATATTGCGCATTTCATGCAGCACGGCATTACAGCATAACCCAATATTCAAACTCTTGAGCCGAAGTCCGTGCGCTCCACACCCTCGCTGGGCACGGCGGCAAACGGCAGCCCCTCGGGGATGTCGACCTCGAGCACGCCGGACGAGTCCCGATCGGCTTGGGGAGCCCCGATGCGGGTCGGCTCGTAGTAGTTCACCCCGTAGACGTCCAGCGGTTCGGAGATCACACGTAGGTCGGCTGCCAGCTGTTCCGGCGACACCCCGGTCAGCTGCAGGATGCCTCCCGCGATCTCGTCGCTCGGGTAGACGCCGCGCAGAATCGGGTCGGCGAAAGTCCAGTTGGTGAGGTCGGCGAAGACGTGGGCGGCAATCAGGTCGGCGTCGTCGTCGCTGGCGGGGATGACGGGGAAGTGCTGGTTGGCCACGCCGATGCGTTGTGCCCCGGCAGCCCGCAAGCGCTGCACAGCCAAGCCGTGTGCGAGCAATTGGTAGTGCGCCGCGGGCAGTGCGGCAAGTTCCAGCCCGAGACCGGGCGCGTGCTCGCTCAGACCATGGCCGTACAGCGTGTGGACGCTCATCTCGTTGAGGGTGAGCCAATCGGTGACGCGGTCGGCGAAGTGCTCGCCGAGGAGGGAGGCATAGTCAGCGAATGCCTCGGCGGTCTCTCGCGCCATCCACCCACCGGCTTCTTGTAGTGCCAGCGGAAGATCCCAGTGATAGAGCGTGGGCACGGGGTTGATGCCTGCCGTGAGCAGCGCGTCGATCAGCCGGTCGTAGAAGTCGAGCCCTCGCTTTTCGACCGTGCCGCGACCGGTCGGCAGGATGCGAGGCCAGGCGAACGAGAAGCGGTAGTCCTGCACGCCGAGCTGTGCCAGCAGCGCGACGTCTTCGGCGTAGCGGTGGTAATGGTCGATCCCCACGGCAGGGGAGTCGCCGCCAAGCACACGTCCGGGCTCCGCCGCAAAGACGTCCCAGATGCTGACGCCTCGGCCATCGGCATCCGTTGCCCCTTCGATCTGGAAGGCCGAGGTCGAGGTTCCGAAGCGGAAGCCCGGGGGGAAGACGAGTGAGCTGGGCATGGAGTCCTTTCAGGGGCGGGAGCGGAGCGCGGGAACGCAAGCCAGTGCGAGGAGGGAGGCGATCGCGGCTGCTCCGTAGAGTCCGGTGTAGCCACCCCAGAGCAGCACGATGGGAGCTGCGACGACGGGGGCGAGCACCTGGGGGAGGGATGCGGCGATGTTGGACAGGCCGAGCATCGTGGCGTACGTGCTGTCGGCGCGCAGGGTCGAGGTGATGATCGCGAGCTCGACCGCGATGTACAGTCCCCAGCCGATGCCGATGAGCGAGGCTGCGAGCAGCACGACGGGCAATGCTGGGAAGAACGCCAGCAGGAGGGAGCCCGCCGCGACGATGATCGCCGCGCTCGCGACGAAGGGCAGGCGGCGCCCCCAGCGATCAGACAGGGGACCGAAGACGCTTGCGACGGCTACGGTTACCACCACGTTCACGAGGGTGATGATGAGTACCCATTCACCGGCGTCGACGAGACCGACACCGTCGGTCAGGTAGTAGTACATGTACAGCAGCACCAGGGCGTTGGCGAGATTCATGAGGAAGCGGATGGCCCACATCCAGCTGAAGTGCGCGGTCGGGCGAAGTCCCGCCACGAAGGTGCGCATCGGCCGTCCGCTGCTGCTCGTGACGGTATCGGTGGTGGGCGGTTCGTGATGGACGATCGCGAACGAGAGCACGAGCGCCGGTACGGCGAGAGCGAGCGCCGCATAGCCGAGACTTCCTTCGCCCAGGAGCACGGCGATCGCGGTGCCCAGAACGACGCCGATCGTCTGGGCCACGCCGAACAACGCGCCGACAAGGCCGCGCTGAGCGTCGGGGACGCGATCGGCGATGACAGCGGCGAGGGCGGCGAAAGGACCGTTCAGGCCGATCTGCACAGTGACCCACCCGACAGCCATCCAGACCGGGTCGGGGGCCACGGCAAGGATGACCATGCCGAGCGAGCCCATCACCGTGCCGACGACGAGGATCGGGCGGCGCCTGCCCCACCGTGACCGAGTACGGTCCGAGATTGCGCCCCAGAGTGGGTTCGCGACCATTGAAGCTGCGGCGCCGATACCGGTGACAACCGCCAGGATCGCCTCCTTGGGCACTCCGGCCGATTCGAGCGCCGCGGCTTGCGCGGGAAGCAGGATCTGCAAGGGGCCGAACCACCCGGCAGCCACGCCGACCATGGCCAGCACGAAGGCTACGATCCACCGGGGTGTTACGCGGGTGAGGATCTCGGGAGTAGGCGCCGAGGTCGCCGGGGTGTCAGCACTCATGCTGAGCGTTGAGATCGATCGTCGGGATGGAGCCGGTGGGGTGGTGCCTAGCCGACATCGGATGCCTTTCCTGGTGCCGTCGGGTCGGGGAGGGCATGGCGGGCGTGAGAGTTGGACGCTTGACCAGGAACATAGGGGATCCGCCTCGACCCGCGCAAGCAATGGCGCGACTTTCGTCGAGGGGAAGCGAGCGACGTAGGGTGGGAGACCGAGCGCCCGCGGCGAATCGAGTTGTCGGGCTCTTGTATCGGGAATCGGCGTCGTCGTGTTCAGTTCAGTGCATCTCATCATCCTTCTGGTGGTGCTCGCCATCTATGCCCTGTCGATTTGGGCCCTGGTCGTCACTGTGCGCTCTGACCAGCTCATGACAAGCGAGAAGATCATCTGGTCGGCGATCCTGCTGCTGGTGCCAGGAATCGGGCTGATCGTGTGGGCTCTGCTGTGGTTCACGCGGAGGTGGCCGCGCCACTCGGTCTGAGGGCCTGCCCCTGCATCAAGGTGAGTCAGGCTTTCGGGTAATGCGGCCGCAGCGTGCGGGCGATCGCCCGGCCCATCATGCGGTCGGGGAGGATTCGGGCGAGGCGAGTGAGAAGGGCGGCGTCGCGCCCGATCGTGTAACGGGTCCGCGGGCGACGGTCCGTTGCGGCTCGCGCGATGACCTTGGCTGCCTCTTCTGCAGACACTCCCTCGCTTGCGAACGTCGCGGAGTGGCTGAGGAACGCTGCCATGAGCCGGTCGTACCTGTCGTGCTGTTCGACGGTCATCTGCGAGTGGAGGTCTCTGGCGACGGCGGAGCCGCGGTCTCCCATCGCCGTGCGCACGCCGCCCGGTTCCACGATGACGACCTGGACGCCCTGAGGCGCGAGCTCTTGCCGCATCGCGTCACTGATGGCTTCGATCGCGAACTTGCTGCCCGAATAGGCGCCATACGCCGGCATCGCGATACGTCCGCCCGTCGAGCTGATGTCCACGACGCGTCCGCCGCTTCGGTGCAGCGCCGGTAAGAGCGCTTGTGTGAGAGCGATCTGCCCGAACACGTTGACCTCGAACACGCGACGCCATACCTCGAGCGGCAGGGCTTCGACGGGTGCGTTGGCCGCAATTCCCGCGTTATTGACCAGCACACGTAGCGGGCGCTCGTCGTGGTGCGAGTCGATGCGATCGCGGAGAGCAGCGATCGTGTCGGGTTCGGTGATGTCGAGGATGACGGGTTCGATGCCAGCCTGTCGGAGGGCTTTGCCATCGGAAGCTCGCCTGACTCCGGCGAGCACGTCGAATCCTCGCCGGGAGAGTTCGACAGCGGTTGCCCGCCCCATGCCGGTCGAGGCTCCGCTGACGACGGCAAGCTGTGAACTTTCATGTGACAGTGTCATGCGGGCGACGATAGCACTTCGGATGACATTGTCAAATAGAATCGGACGATGATCGCTCGAATCGAGTCCGCGGCGGCAACACGTCGCGCCCTGTTAGAGGCCACCGCCGAACTCTTGGACGAGGGTGGGGTCGATGCCGTGACCCTGCGGGCCGTCGGCGCTCGTGCCGGGGTGTCGAGGGGAGCTCCTTACGGTCACTTCGCCGACAAGGAGGAGCTGCTGGCAGCTGTCGCGATCGAGCGATGGAATCGCCTGGCGGATGACTTGGCTCAGCTGCGGGCGCGAGAGGAGCTTTCCGCCCGTTCGCGTCTGGAGTCTGCGCTCGCCGCCATGCTCACCATTGCGCGTCGTCAGCCGCATCTTCACGCACTGATGTTTACGCCGCCGCAGCGTGATCCGGAGTCACTGGCACGCGCGGCTGTCGCCTCGCAAGACGAGTTCCTCGCGATCGTTGCCGCTGTCGTGGGTGACTCGCGGGCGCGCGGGATGGGAGCGCTGCTACTGAGCGGCACCCTCGGTGTGGCAGGGATGGAGCGTGCCGGGCAACTCGACACCGAGAAGTGGGGCGTCAGTGGTGACGATCTCGTGGGTATGCTCGCCGACCTGGCTGAGGCGTCTTAGCTCGGTCGAACGACCTGCGCTACGCGCTCAAGGGCGCTCGGAACGAGCCGGTAGTACGCCCAGGTGCCCCGCTTGGATCGTGTCAGGAATCCCGCGTCCGTCAGCACCTTGAGGTGATGTGACACCGTCGGCTGGGCCAGCCCCACGGGTTCGGTCAGGTCGCACACGCATGCTTCTCCGTCCTCGCTGGCAGCGACGATCGATAGAAGTTGCAACCTGGCCGGGTCAGCAAGCGCCTTGAGTGCGGATGCGAGCTCCTCGGCATCCGTGCGAGAGAGCGGAGCCTGCGCGAGAGGTGCGCAGCACGCCGCGGGGTCCGCCTGGGGAAGGATGTCGAGGGAGGTCATACATCGATAATAGTGAATATTGACAGATATCGATATAGCGTCGCATACTGGCTCTCCACACTCGCCTAAGTTGACCGGAGACTCCCGTGACACTGCTCGACCTCACTGCCCGCCCAACCAGCGACGCCCGCCTCGCGACTCTGCCCGTGGTCATCATCGGTGCAGGTCCCGTCGGGCTCGCCGCCGCCGCTCACCTGCTCGAGCGCGGCATCGACGTCGTCGTACTCGAGGCGGGGGAGCAGGTCGCTTCCTCGATCCGCCGGTGGGGCCACACCCGGCTCTTCTCGTCGTGGCGGCACCTGATAGACCCCGCGGCGCGGCGTCTGCTCGAGGCCGGAGGGTGGACCGACCCGGTTGATCTCGACCGGATGCCGACAGGCCAGGAACTCATCGACGAGTACCTCGAGCCGCTTGCCACGCTCGATCCCCTCGCTTCGCGGATTCGACTGTCGACGCGCGTTGCTGCCGTGGGTAAGGACGGCATCGATCGCACCCGCACGGAGGGACGCGCGAACACCCCGTTCCTCCTACAGATCGAGGATGCCGAGGGGATGACTGTCGAGCTACGGGCCCGAGCCGTGATCGATGCATCAGGAACCTACGAGACCCCCAATCCGCTTGCCTCCTCAGGGCTCGACCTCCCGGGCGGCGCGAGTATCGCCGACCGGGTTTCGCACGCGCTTCCCGACGTCGCGGGTGCGGATCGTCACCTCTTCGCCGGGCGGCACACCACCGTGGTCGGTGCGGGACACTCTGCGGCGAACACTCTGCTGGCTCTCGCCGACCTTGCCGACCAGGTGCCCGGCACCCGCGTCACCTGGCTGTTGCGCACACCTTCGGCCACCCGCGTCACGGCATCGGAGGCCGACGAACTCCCCGGCCGCGCGCGGTTGGGGGCTCGAACTGACGAACTCGTTGCATCCGGCCGCATCCAGCTTGTCGATTCCTTCCGGATCGCCCGCGCCGAGCGCACCGAGAGCGGGGTGCGACTGATCGGCACCCGAGACGGTGCGCCTGCCGTGCACGAAACTGATCACGTCGTCAGCGCCACCGGCTTCCGCCCCGACCTGGCGATGCTGCGCGAGATCCGTATCGAGCTCGACGAGGTCGTGGAGGCGCCCCGCAGGCTCGCGCCCCTCATCGACCCCAACATCCACTCCTGCGGCACGGTGCCTCCGCACGGATTCGCCGAGCTGCAGCATCCGGAGCGCGGCTTCTTCATCGTCGGCATGAAGTCGTACGGGCGGGCGCCGACGTTCCTGCTGGCGACGGGGTACGAGCAGGTGCGCTCGATCGCAGCGTGGCTCTCGGGTGACCTCGCGTCGGCATCCGCGGTGCAGCTGACCCTCCCCGCGACGGGTGTGTGTTCGACGGATGCCGCGGGCACCGGATCGTGCTGTTGAGCGCCACGGTTCGCTCGATGACCGCGCAGGACTGGGGACAAGTCGAGCTCATCTTCGCCGACGGCATCGCTGGAGGCGAAGCCACGTTCGAGGTCGCGACCCCGAGCTGGGCGGAGTTCGACGTCGCCAAGCTCCCCGAGCCGCGCTTGGTTGCCGTCAGCTCCGCGGGTGAGGTCATCGGTTGGGCGGCTGCTTCGCCCGTGTCGAGTCGGGCAGCCTACCGCGGGGTCATCGAGCACTCGGTCTATGTGGCGCCCGAGCATCAGGGGCGAGAGGTCGGGCGCGCGCTGCTGAGTCGATTCGTGACGGATGCCGACGCCGCCGGCTACTGGACAATCCAGTCGAGCATCTTCCCCGAGAACACCGCGAGCCTGCGCCTCCACGAGAAGTACGGGTTCCGCGTCGTCGGCCGGCGCGAACGAATCGCACGCTCGCAGCTCGGACCGCATGCCGGCCAGTGGCGCGACACCGTCGTGATCGAGCGCCGCTCGACACGCAACGGCGTGGCGTGACCCCGACTCAGATGAGGTCGATCAGGTCGCTCACGACCTCGTCGATACTGATGTCGGTCGCGGTGCGGCCGACGATCGCGGGCCCGGCCTTCGGTGAGGGAACCGTGTGTCCGCCGTCGATGACCGTGTAGATGGTCACGGGGGATTTGTTCGGCTCGCTGTACGTGGCGCGTTCGACGCGGGTGGGGCGCCGCTTTGCTCCGCGGTGCGGGAGGGCGGTGACCTCGGGTGTGGCGCTGATGCCATTGCGTCTAGCGAAGTACTCGGCGGTTGCCGGCGCAGAAAGACTCACCCCGTCGACCTTGAACACCTTGCGCGCCCACCACGGCATCCGACCGCCCTGGAACGGGATGATCGGATCCGTCGTGCCATGAATGAGGGTGATCGGCACGGAGCGCTCGGCGGTCTCTGCGTAGCCGCTCAGGAAAGACTCGCGGACCGGCATCGTTGCCGACACGATCACACCGCCAGCGAGCAGATCGGATGCCTCGTGCAGCAGTCGGAAGATCATCTGGCCGCCGTTGGAGAAGCCGAGACCGATGACTCTGCCGCGGTCGATGTGGTGGGTGCGCTGGAGTTCGTCGACAAGTGCCCGCGCGAACGCGACGTCGTCCACCTGGTCTCTGCGCGCGGGGAAGGCGCTCTCGGCTCGCGCATCGTTCCAGTTGCCCCGGTGCCCATCGAGATACGCGACGACCGCGCGGCCATCGTGCGCGAGGTCGTCCAGGACGTGGCCGGTGAACTCGCGGTGCGTCGCTCCGTCCTGGCGTGAGCCGTGGAAGACGAGAACGAGCGCTCGGCCTTCGGGGCCGTCGAGGTCGCCGACCACCGTGTACGTGCGGGCGCGGGCGCCGACCGTGATCGTTGCGTGCATTGTCATTCCTTCGCCGAGCGAGCGACTCTCGCTTGCCTCGAGGACGACGCTATAGTCTGACATCATGTCAAGGTCAAGGCGATGAAGATCGGTGAACTGAGCGCGCGCAGCGGCGTGAGCCAGAGGTCGCTCCGGTACTACGAGGAGCGAGGCTTGATCTCGGCGCATCGTGAGCCCAACGGGTATCGCGACTACGACGAGTCGACCGTGGAACAGGCGCGCACCATCCACATGCTGTTCGGAATGGACTTTCCTCGAGACGTCGTGCAGTCCGTCCTCGCATGCGCCGGCCCGGCATCCGCGGCAACCCACGACGCGCTTGCCGACCAGCTTGAGGTGGTTCTCGACGAACTCACGCAGCGGATCACCAAACTCAGCGACACGCGCCAGCAGATCGAGACGTTCCTGGAATCCCGCGGCCGGAGATCTCCAACGTCAGTGGCGCGCGGCTGAATCTGTCGCGTGAGCTGTGCGCCGCAGGTTGCGCGTCGCTACCTCTCGACACCCACGACGCTGACGCGTCCCTGCCGCGAGGCCCGCTGCCCACCCTGGTGCCCTGCAACCTGCGGGCGGAGCGAGCGTACCCGCGTCGACCCCTGCGCGACGGAGCGCCCACGCGATGAGCGAATTGCTGTTCCACATGTCGGTACTCGGCGGAACTGCGCGCCCCCAGGTGTGGAGAGGAACGTCGGGCAGGGTGTCGAGCAGCCCCTGCGCCTGTGTCCTGCCTAGCGGGATCGAGGTCGGAGCTGCAACGGCGTACGCCCGATCGGGGAGTACTCCGTTCGGCCAGGCGCGAACGACATAGCGGAACATCCGGAATCGTCCGAGCGCTGGCAGACCCACCGGCCCGGTCGCCACGACCCCGGATGCCGTGCGCGGCTGCCCCCACTGTGGCGTCATCTCGATGACGTATCGTTCGCCGCCCGTGAGAACCTCGAGCGCTGCGTGCACGAGCTGTAGCGGCGTGCGGTGGTCGCGCCACGCCGACATCAGCTCCCACCACCGGCTCGTGTGCGCCACAATCACTCCGCCGGCACCGACCGGAAGCCACCAGAGATCCGCACGATCGGTGCGCTCGGCATCCATGGCTCTATCGTCGCGCGGAGAGGGGTGCGACGGTATCGGCCGGAGGTCCCGTATTCGGGCCGGAGCAGATCTGGGGCGCCTAGGCTGAGGCTGTGACGAGTCGCGAGCCGCAGGCGTGGGACTGCCCGACGTGCGGCGACCGGCTACGGTACGAGATCCTCGACGATGAGCGATTCCTCGTCGCCTGGTCGTGCGTCAGATGCGGGCTGGTACGCACGACGGAACCCGCGTAGGACGATCCGACCGGACCGGAACGATCGGGTACGCGCGGCTCGGATCTCGCAGGCTGGATGTCGAAGGAGGCCCCATGATCGCGGAGCTCAATCGACTGATCGATGTCATCGACGACGACCTGTCCCAAGACATTGACATCGCGGCGCTCGCGCGGGAGTCGGGCGTGACCGAGTACCACCTGCGGCGGATGTTCTCATCGCTGGTCGGGATGCCGCTGTCGGAATACATACGCCGCCGACGGATGACGGTCGCGGCCGCCGCCGTCGTCGCGGGCGACCCGCTCCTCGATATCGCGGTGCGGTTCGGATACGGCTCGACTGAAGCCTTTGGCCGGGCGTTTCGCGCGGTCCACGGTTCGTCACCCGCCGAGGTCCGGGTAACTGGTGGTCCCCTTCGCACACAACCGAAACTCAGGCTCCGCCTGACCGTCGAAGGGAACACCACTATGGACACGCGCATCGCCGAACGCCCCGCGTTCCGTCTCGTCGGACACGCCACGCGCGTTCCGCTCATCCACGAAGGAATCAACCCGCACATCCAGCAGTTCGTCGCTGCACTTCCCGCGAGCGAACACGCCCGACTCAAGGGGCTCAGCAGCACCGAACCTAGCGGCTTGCTGCAGGTGAGTGACGGCGTCGATCCGGATTACCGGGAAGGAACCGAACTCACCTACCTCCACGGCGTTGCGACGGATGCCGCGGCATCGGTGCCCGCTGATCTCGACGTGATCGAGGTCGAGGCGGGGGAGTGGGCTGTCTTCCGCACGTCAGGGCCCTACCCCGCAGCGCTCCAGGAGGCTTACGCAGCATCCGCGTCGGACTGGTTCCCGTCCAACCCCTGGCAGCTGCGTCCGGGTCCCTCGATCGTCGCCGTTCTCGATCGCGCCGACGACTTCAGCACGGCTACGACCGAGCTCTGGATGCCGATCGCGCGCCGCTAGCGCATCGTCTGCTCGGCGCCTACCGCATCGCGGTCAGCACTCCCGCGGCATCCAACGCGACCTCAGCGTTCAGCGCGAGGCGATCCAGGAATCCTCGGTCGTGGCTGACCACGATCATCGCGCCGCGGTAGGCGCCGAGTGCCGCGATGAGCTGCTCCGTGGTCTGGAGGTCGAGGTTGTTCGTTGGCTCATCGAGCACGATCAGTTGAGGCGGTGGATCGGTGAGGAGCACCTGCGCGAGGGCGACCCGGAACCGCTCGCCGCCCGAGAGCGCCGCGACGGGCCGATCCACCATGGCGCCGCGCACGAGGAGTCGCGCGAGCCGGTTGCGAAGCTCTGCTCGCGGAGTGTGCGGCGAGACTCGGCTCACGTTCTCGATAACGGATGCCGCGTCGTCGAGAGTGTCGAGGCGTTGGGAGAGCGTGCCGATGCGATGAATGTGCGCGATGGCTACCGCCCGCCCGGGGGTGGCAGCCACGCCGGAAACCAGCCCCTCGAGCAGCGTGGTCTTGCCGACCCCGTTCGGTCCGGTGATCGCGACGCGCTCTGGTCCCTGGACGACGATCGTTCGTCCGTCGCTCCCCGTGAATTCCGCGATCCGCTTGCCCGGAGGCACGGCGGGGTCGGGGAGGTCAATGCTGACCCGGTCGTCATCACGGATGCGTGACTCAGCATCCTGCAGCGAACGCTGCGCCGCCTGCATCCGATCATCGAGCAGCCCGCGCTGCTTTCCGTGGGTCTTCTCGGCCGAGTTTCGCCGGTCGTTGACGACGGCTCCGATGTACTTGCGGTTTGCGGCATCCTTCTTGCCTTGCCGCTCGCTGTGCGCGATACGCTCGGCCGCCGCGATCCGCTGCCGCTTCTCGACGCGGACCGTGTGCTCTGCTGAACGTAACGCGCGCTCGGCGGCTGCCTGCTCGCGTGCAACCTGCTCTCGAAATTCGGAGTACGGACCGCCGTAGAGCATCAGCGAGCCGGCCCGCAGTTCAGCTGTGTTCTGCATGCGCTCGAGCAACTCGAGGTCGTGGCTGACGACGATCACGGGACCGTCCCACGCGCCGATGAGGTCGTGGACCCGTGCCCGTCCGTGGGCGTCGAGGTTGTTGGTTGGCTCGTCGAGCAGGGCGATGTCGGCTCCGCGCATCCGGATGCCGACGAGCGCGGCGACTGTCGCTTCGCCGCCCGAGATCGTCGTGACGGGTCGGTCGAGCTCGTCGATGTCGACGCCAGCCGCGCTCAGAGCGGCAATTGCCCGCTCCTCGACGTCCCAGTCCGCGCCGATCGAGTCGAAGAGGACGGGGTCGATGTCGCCCCGCTCGACGGCGGCGATCGCGTCGACGATCGAGCGGATGCCGAGGAGATCGACGAGTGTATGGCCGGGCTCGGCATCCGTCCGTTGCGGCAGGTAGTCGACGACGCCCGCCGTCTGGACAGTGCCGGATGTCGGCGTGAGGTCGCCGGCGATCAGACGCAGCAGCGTCGACTTGCCGACGCCGTTGAGGCCGACAAGACCCGTCGAGCCGGGTGGGAACGAACCCGACACGGCGTCGAGAAGGCGGTGGCCGTCGGGCCAGGTGAATGTGAGGTCGTGAAGAACGACGGAAGGATTGGGGGCAGGCATGCGGAACTCCAGAACGTGTCGGTCCCTGACGAGGTCAGGGTGGACGCTGACACGGGTCCGCGGAGGGGGCAGGATGGTCCGGTCAGCAGGGGATGCTGAAGCCCGAACCTGTCATGTCTCTTCCTTGCCGTTCACTCCTTCTCACGAGCAGCGGATGCCGCAGGAGTGCGCCCTCAGTATGCCACGAGCAACGATTCTTGGAAGTCTGCTCGCCTCACCACACACGTCATCTGTCATGAGAACGGGCGCTGTCGCGGTAACTGCGCGGCGTCTCACCGGACCACCTCCGGAAGGCACGAGTGAAGCTCGTGGGTTCCTCAAAGCCGCAACTGATCGCGATTTCAGCGATCGGTAGGTTCGTCTCATTGAGGAGTCGCTCCGCTCGTTGCATCCGCAATGAGCGGATCTCGTAGGCAGGGCTCGAATCGACCTCGGCGAACACCGCATGCACCGTCCGTGCCGACAGACGCTCCGCGGTCGCGACGGCATGCACGTCGAGGTGCGGGTCGGCCAGGCCCTGCGCAATCCGAATCCGCACGGCCGCGCGTATTGACTCGTGCGAGCGGGCTGGAACGGGGCTCCCTGCGGCGCTGCGCAACGCGCCCGCGAGAAGCTCGAGGCAGATGCGCGCGGTCTCGGATGCTCCGGTGACCACCGGCCGTCCGGCAACGTGCGATCCGGCGACCCGGCGAAGCGGGGATAGCGCGGGGGAGGTGCGCAACGACAGCGTCCGCGCAGTCAGGTCAGACAACGACGTCCGATCGAGCCCCAGCAGGCTCATCGGTGCCTTAACCTCGATCCACCGATGAGCCGTGGGTGTGCCGGGGCGGCATGATCGGGGCGCGGTGACGCGTCGAGGGCAGGGTTGAGTTCCGGGCGTCGCATCCCGGTCGTCCACTTGGTCCTCGGTCGTGCCGCGTTGCGGCGATGGTC
>NZ_JASBSF010000130.1 GCF_030149085.1 Microbacterium sp.
AGCTTGCGTAGTGGCCCGGGGACGACCTGATAGGTGACGTTCCCGTCTTCGACCGTCGGCCGCAGCCCCTCGAAGAAGTCTTCGTACGCGTACGAGGGGTGGAACTGCACGGTGCGCAGGTGGTTCGTGTCGCTGCCGACGATGTGCCGACCGAGTGCCTCGGCGACGAACGTCTTGCCCGTGCCGGGCGGCCCGTAGAACACGAGCTGGCGCCGGTCGTCGAGCACGTCCAGCCACTCCTGTAGCACCTCACGCGGCATGTGCAGCGACGCCGCGAGATCGTCCGTGGCGGACGGAATGCTGATAGCAGCCGGGATGCGAGCGGTGTCGTCGTCCGGCTCGACCACGTCATCGTCGACCGGGCGGTCGGTGAGCCGCTCCACGAGCGCGGTGAGCGCGTCGAGACCCGCGGTCAGCTCGACGACGTCACCCTGCTTGTCGAGCATGCCGGGCACGGGTTCGGGCAGCTCCGCCTTCGCGACCAACTCAGGGAGCCACTCCACCGTCCGGCGTAGGCGCGATCCTTCGGTGTCGCTCCAGGACGGGTCGCCGGAGACATACCCGATCTGCGCATTGTCTGCGACGAGCGTGAGCACGATGTCGTCCGGGTCCATCCGAAGGATGAACGCCTGGTCGGCCTGGGTCAGCTGCAGCCGCTGCGCGTAATCGAGGTGCGTGTACCCGGCGTCGACGGCACCGCGAATGGAGGCCTCGGTGGCGGTCTCAAGCTCGAGCCGGAGGTTCGTCGCCGGGAGCGACACGAACTCGTCGTCTCGCCAGGCGTCAGCGAGCTGCGCACCGCCTTGGCCCGTGCGCACCAGCCAGGCGCGGCGCCCTTCGGCATGCTTGCGCGGCGCGGCGAGACCGCTCCATGCGCTCAGGTAGGGCTCGGCGTACCAATCGACGCGGGGCTGCCCGGGCTCCTGGACGGCCTCACGAATCCTCCAGAGGTCGTGGTCGAGGTCTGCGTCGCCGGCGTCCCCGGACGGCCCGAGGTGGTGCGCAAACGCGGCCCGGATGCGCTGACGGTCAGCCTCCTTGACGACGCTGTCGAAGTACCCGGGCCACACCAGCGCAAGCAGCGAGGTCCGCATCGCGGGTTCCCACCCGCCCTGAACCCGGTCGGTGAGGTCTCGGAACGCCCACGGATCCCGCAGGGCCCGCTGGCGGGCCTCGAAGGGGGACGCCCACCACTCTTCGATGAACTGGGTGAGCCAGACGACCTGCTGCCAGATACGGATATTGAAGCCGGCTCCGCCATGAAACGTTCCGCCAGCCCCCAACGCCGAATCGATCGGTGCGGGCAGGTGCAGCGGAGGGTTCGCCCACGAGAGCACGGTGTTCACCCGAGTGCGCTTGGTCTCGGGCGTGATGTTGCTCAGGGGCAGCACCTGAACGCACAGCAACTCGGCGGCGAGAGCGATCACGGTGTTCGGTGCGGCCACGAGCTGATCCTGCAGTTTGCTCAGGAACTTCCGCGGCCCCTCGTCAGCGTTGTCGCCGGTGATCAGGTCACGCAGCGTCCGAGCCGCCTCGGCCGTCCAGGTCGGCTCGGTTTCCAGAATCGGCGAACGCTCTCCACGAAGCGCCGGGCCGAGAATGAGCCAGGCAGCCTCGTCCACCGCGGGGTTCGCCCCGCTGCCGCGCTCGTAGAGGTTCTCGTCAGGCATCGGTCGTCCTTTCGGGATGCCGCGGGCCGAAGCCCGGCGCGGGGTCGAGCGTGGACACGAACTCAGTGCCGGTGTCGATGCATTCCTGCATCCTGTCGTAGTTCTCGACGATCAGACGCTTCGTGCGGTACTCCCCGAACTCGGCTTCGTCCCTCCTTCGGACAATGGGGAAGGTATCCAGCATGTAGTCAACATCGGCGCGATGCACGCCGTAGAGGTGGAAGAACGCTGCGTCGAGTTCCGCGCGAAGGTGTCGTCGTCGCTCTGGGTTCCAAATGAAGGGAGCTCCACGATCGCCGATCTTCGTGGCCCAGTCGCTCATGGACCAAGACGTATACGCAAGTTCGGCGACCCGTGACGAAATCCAACTCACTCGGCTCGTCGGTGACGACCAAGCAACACTTCCCTCGAAGGCCGTAGGCGGTAGAACGGGCAACTGATTCGCGATGAAGAAGTTAATGTGACTCCCACCGACCTTTGGACGCGCGACAAAGTCGAAAGCAAACGAGCTGAGAACCGCGATCAGGATCCAGCCCTGGAACGCCGAAGTCGCAATCGGAAGGTTGTTACCCACGCCCGATGTTGGCCACATCGAGCTCACCATCGTTCGCTCGTTCGTCGCGTTGGTGATGTCGCGAAAGCCGAACCAAGGCCCCTCGGTGCCGCCCGCGGATTTCACTTCGCCTGCGTCAACCCAATATCTGGGAAGCGCCTCGAAATCTGCCGACGCCCGCTCGACGTCCGTGACGTCTCGGAAGTCTTTTCCGTCCTGCGTTGCCCATCGATGATTGAAGTGGTGAACCATCTTCGCTTCGTAGAGCGGGAGCATCCGATCGGTGCCGCGCTCGAAGACGTTGCCGGCGAGGGTCCAGCCGTCGGCCTCGAGTTGGTCGCGGGTGTGGAACAGGTGCGAGTCGCTCGTCATGTTGAACAGGCCCTGCATGAACGAGACGCCCCAGGGGTTGCCGTTGATGGGGTCGTTCTCGTTGATGAGCACGGGCACGCGGCGGTAGATGCCGAGAGTGATCTCGGCGTCGCGGCGGGTGCGGACGATTGGCACCGTGCCGGTGTTCGGGTTGAGGAGCATGATCTCGTCGGGCGTGAGCCTGAACCGGGAGACCTCGATCTGCCGCGGGTCGTCCAGGAAGAACGCGAACCACGCTGACGGAGCGGGAAGCGTGCGACCGCTCGTGCTGAGGATGCAGAACTTGAACCGTGAATCGACGTCTGAGAAGAGCTTCCGCCGATTCTCGAAGTCGTAGAACGCGACGAGCGATTCCGTCTCGACGAGGTCTTTGAAGAAGTACTGCGTGGTGGCATCCGTCGCGATTCCCGTGGGAACGATGACTCCTGACCTCCCCTGTGGAGCCGTGAGTCCCCGGAAGAGCTCGGCGAAGACCGAATAGGTGTTCACTCTCCCACGGCCGGTGAGCGGATAGCGTCCCGTAGACACGAACTTACGGAGAGCATCGAGGGCGCGCTTCTCCGTCCGGTATTCCTTATCGAGGATCGGGTCGGCGGTGGCGAGCTTCGCGATCAGCGACTTGCGCTTCGCCCCGGTCGCTTTCGCGATCTCCGGGTCGCGCGCGGCGAAGAACTCCGTCTCTTTGAGTTCGATCTGCTCCCACGGCGGGTTGCCGAGCATGCACGTGAAGCCGCCCGCCCAGCCCTCGGGGCCGAGCCCGTCGCCGGTGGTGGCACCGAAGACCTCGGGGAACTCCAGGTGCCAGTGGAAGAACCGGTATTCGCTGGCGAGCCGGTCCACGCCGTCCACGGTGTCGGGGTACTGCATTGCGACATCGTCGTCGAGCATCGCGCGGACGACGGCGGTGGTCGGCGGCAGAGGGGTGCCGTCGTGCAGGGGCCAGACGAAGGCGGCGGCCCAGGCATCCGCTTGCCGTTTGAGGGTCTGGCGAGCGTCGGACGTGAGATAGGCGTCCCACGCTTCGCCCCGGGCGCGGATGTCGTCGACATCGTCGCTCGGGGCGAGCAGCAACGCTCGCTCGCGGCGGTTCGCGGCGGCCAGCGCGTCGGGGTCGGCCCACGACAGCAGGCCCTGACCGGTCGCCTCGTTCTTGTTGCGCTTGCGCACCTCGGCGGCGAACATCTTGCTGTCGCCCTCGATCTCTTTGAACGCGGCATCAGGCACGCCGCCCGCGATGAGGGCCGGGGTCGTGCCGAACAGGCTGTTGCCGACGCGGATGCGTGCATCGAGGAAGCCGAGGGGCTTGCCGGGTTCGAGGGCTTCGAGCCACAGGGATACTTTGGCGAGCTCGGCGGCCAGGTCGTTCATGTCGACCCCGTAGATGCACCGGGCGACGACGTCGTGCAGGGCGCGTTGCACGGCCTCGGGCGTGGGCTCGTCCTCATCGGAGCGCACCTGCGCGAGGCGGCGCGCGATGCGGCGGGCGGCGGCGACGAGGAACCCGCCGGAACCGCTCGCCGGGTCACACACGGTGACCGCGAGCAGGTTCGCCTCACGCTCGGCGGGGCTGTGGCCCGCGGCGACGGCCTCGTCGAGCGCGGGGTCGAGGGATGCGTCGAGCAGGGCTGAGACGAGCGCGGGTGGTGTGTAATACGAGCCCGTGGTCTTACGCTCGTTGCCCGACAGATGGGCGAGGGAGAACTGGCGGGTGTCGAGATCGACGCGCGGCACGAGTTCGAGCAGCGACTCGTACACGCCGCCGAGTTCCTCCGCCCCGAGGTGACGGTAGTCGATGGGTTGAGCGCGCTGGCCGGGCACGAGAATCCACGCGAGGTGCCGGATGGCGCGCAGCAGGTTTTTGTTCGTGATCTCGGCACCGAGCACCAGGTCGCGGTGC
>NZ_JASBSF010000259.1 GCF_030149085.1 Microbacterium sp.
ATCTCGGCGGGCGGGATGCCGACGCGGGTGAAGTGCCTGCACGCCGTGCTGGCGCACTCGCTCGCGGCGGGCCCGGGGGTGAACCCGATCGGGGACCGGGCGCTCGCGCTGTCGGACTGGTCGCCGGATCGTTGCGTGTGCGCCGACCCGGGAGCCGCAACGCGCACAGTGGACGCGGTCTCCGAGGAGCTGGCGTGAGTGCTGCGGTGGCGACGGATCGCCGCCGCCAGCTCGGTCGACTCGCTGCAGTTACGCTCGCGATTGCCGGCATGATCGCCCTGCCCGGGTTCACCGTCACGCCCTCGCCGTCGCCATCTGACTCCGACCCGCTCCGCGCGGCGGAGTATTGGCTCGACGATTACGGCATCCGTGACGCCTGGAAGACCTCCACAGGTTCGGGAGTGCGGATCGCGGTCATCGACACCGGCATCGGCAAAGGCCCCGTGGAGTTCTCGGGCGTGGTCGGGGGCACGGATGTCTCGGGTCTTGGATCACCAGACGGGCGCACCCCCGTGGGAGCCCGCGACCCCGATCACGGCAGTTGGGTGGCGTCCCTTGCCGCCTCCCGCGGTACGAGCCCGGTGACGGGCATGCTCGGTGTGGCGCCGGATGCCGAGCTCCTCTCGATCTCCGTGGGATTCGGCGTCTCGGCATCCGTCCCCTTCGCCGAGCAGATCGCCCAAGCGATCTATTGGGCTGTCGACAACGGCGCTGACATCATCAACCTGTCGTTCACCACCAACACCCCTGACTGGGATCGCAGCTGGGACGATGCGTTCATGTATGCCTTCGAGCACGACGTGGTCGTCGTGGCTGCCGCAGGAAACCGGGGGAGCGGGACGGGAGTTGTCGGTGCACCGGCGACGATCCCCGGTGTCCTCGTCGTCGGTGGGGTGGATCCGCACGGGCGGGCAAGTCGAGAGGCCTCGACGCAGGGCATCACGATCGCCGTGGCTGCTCCCAGCGAGAACCTCCTCGGGGTATCCGCGGACGGCAAGGTCGTCGAGTGGGATGGCACGAGCGGCGCAGCGCCCATCGTGGCAGGTATCGCGGCACTCGTGCGGTCTGCGTATCCCGATATGGATGCCGATGATGTCATCAATCGCATCATCCGTACCGCGACGCCGCCCGCCGGAGTGACAGACCTGCCCGACCCGCTCTACGGCTACGGTCTGGTGGATGCCGAGGCCGCCGTGACGGCATCCGTACCCGCAGTCAGGGAGAACCCGCTCGGGAGTCTGGCCGAGTGGATCACCATCTATCGGCGAGCCAACCTCGTGCCCGATCCCGAGCCGACGGTTCCCCCCGCCGCGGTCGAACCCTTGCCCCCCGTGGAGCAGCAGGCTGCGGCTTCGCCCCTTCTGCCGAGCACCGAGTCGCTGCTCTACGGGACGGTCCCGCTCGCGGCGGGCACCGTCGCGGCTATACTGGTGGCGCTCGGCGTCACTGCTGCTGTCCGACGCGTCCGATTGGCGTCCCGCGCCCCCCGCCGCTGAAACATCTCAGGAGTTCTCCCATCGTGAGCAACACCACCCCCAGGATCCTTATTGTCGGCGGAGGGTATGCCGGCTTCTACACGGCCTGGAAACTCGAGAAGCACCTTCGCCGCGGCGAAGCACAGGTCACGATTGTCGACCCACTTCCTTACATGACCTACCAGCCGTTCCTTCCCGAGGTGGCTGCGGGCTCGATCGAGGCCCGCCACTCGGTGGTGTCGCTGCGTCGTCACCTCAAGCGCACGCGCGTCGTGACGGCGAAGATCACCGGCATCGACCACGCCAACAAGGTAGCGACGGTGACCCCGACGCTCGGCGAGCCGTGGCAAGAGGAGTACGACCAGATCGTCGTCACTGCCGGCGCCGTCTCGCGGACCTTCCCGATCCCCGGGATCGCCGACAACGCGATCGGCCTGAAGACGATCGAGGAAGCCGTCGCGATCCGCGACAAGCTCTTCTCGAACTTCGACAAGGCAGCGACCCTTCCCCCCGGTCCCGAGCGGGAGCGCCTGCTCACCGTCGTCGTCGTCGGTGGCGGGTTCGCGGGCATCGAGGTGTTCGCCGAGCTTCGCTCGATCGCATCCGCTCTGCTCAAGAAGTACCCCGAACTGAGCTTCGATGAGACCCACTTCCACCTCGTCGAGGCGATGGGCCGGATCATGCCAGAGGTGTCGCTCGAGACCAGCAAGTGGGTCATGAAGTCACTCGGTGAGCGCGGCGCAGCTGTGCACCTCGACACGCAGGTAACCGGAGCGGTCGGCGGCAACGTCGAACTGTCCACGGGTGAAGTCATCCCGAGCGATCTGATCGTCTGGACCGCCGGCGTCATGGCCAACCCGACCGTTGTGCGGGGCAGCGACCTGCCCGTCGAGGAACGTGGCCGCATCCGGACCCGCGCCGACCTGCGTGTCGGCAGTGAGGATGAGATCGTCGAGGGCGCCTGGGCTGCGGGTGACGTTGCCGCGGTGCCCGACCTCACGGGCGGTGGCGTCGGCGGCTACTGCGTCCCGAACGCGCAGCACGCCGTGCGTCAGGCGAAGCTCATGGCCAAGAACATAACAGCAGTCCTGCGCGGCGAGCTTCCTGTCGAGTACGTGCACAAGAACCTCGGTGCTGTCGCGGGTCTTGGCTTGTACAACGGTGTCTTCCAGTCGGGCAAGCTTGCGCTCAAGGGCTTCATCGCCTGGCTTGCGCACCGTGGCTACCACGGCCTGGCGATGCCGTCGTGGGAGCGCAAGTGGCGGGTCATCTGGGGTTGGTGGAACAACCTGTGGCTGGGCCGCGACATCGTGAACCTGTCAACTGTGCAGCACCCGCGGTACGTGTTCGAGGAGTTTGCCGCGCGTCCGAAGCCGAAGCCGGCCGAGTCGGCGGTGCCCGCCAAGGAGCCCGCGGGCACCAAGTCCTGACACAACGCGTCGCCGGCGCCCCTGCGGGGTAGCGTGGGAGCGCCGACAACGGCGCCCCCGTAGCCCAATGGCAGAGGCAGGCGACTTAAAATCGCTCAAGTGTGGGTTCGAGTCCCACCGGGGGTACGAGGCACGGTGCCGCGCGCAGCGCGGCGGCGTGCCTCGTCGCTTTGGTGGGCGAGAGTCACACTCGGGCCCACGCCGCCGGTGGCTCCGCGCGCTGCGGAGCGGCGCGTGGAGTGGCGGGGGGGCGGGGTTCGAGTCCCACCGGGGGTACGCGGCCCGGTGCCGCGCGCCGCGCGGCGGCGTGCCTCGTCGCTTTGGTGGGCGAGAGTCAC
>NZ_JASBSF010000260.1 GCF_030149085.1 Microbacterium sp.
AACGGCAACTGCCCTTGGCATCCATCCCGCGGCGCGCACGACGTGCGGCGCACGAGTGAAGTCAGGTGCCGTTGTGCCGTCATCCTCCGTATCTTCCCTTCCTCCCGTCGTCGCGGAATCGTCCAGGCTCGGGCCGGTTCGCCAGACCTACGCCGGGACCGCTGAGTTCCCCCCGGTAGCGCGTGCGTACACACAGGTATCGCAGGTCGTTCGTGAACTCGGGCTGTTGCAGCGCACGCCGTGGTTCTATGCCGCGGTCGGCGCGGCGATTGCCCTCGGCTTCGGCGGTGCCATCACGGGATTCATCCTTCTGGGCGACAGCTGGCTGCAACTGCTGATGGCTGCTGCGTTCGGCATCCTGTTCACTCAGGTCGCCTTCCTCGCGCACGAGGCCGCGCACCGCCAGATCCTCGCGAGCGGCCCGGCCAACGACCGGCTGGCCCGCGTCCTCGGCGGGATCGTCGGCATGAGCTACTCGTGGTGGGACTCCAAACACTCGCGCCACCACGCGAACCCGAACCGCGTCGGCAAAGACCCCGACATCGAGGTCGACACGATTTCGTTCCTCGAGACGGATGCCGCAGCATCGCGCGGCATCGTGCGCATGATCACCCGCAAGCAGGGGTGGCTCTTCTTCCCCCTGCTGACCCTCGAGGGCATGAACCTCTACGCACTGAGCTTTCGACACCTGCTCTCGCGAGGGCCCGTCAAGGGCCGATGGACGGAGCTCGGCATCCTGACCCTGCGTTTTGGCATCGTGCTGGTGCCGATCTTCCTGTTGCTGCCGCTGGGCATGGCCTTCGCGTTCTTCGGAGTCATGGTTGCCGTGTTCGGGGTGTACATGGGGGCGTCGTTCGCGCCGAACCACAAAGGGATGCCGATCATCGCGCCCGACGCGAAGCTCGACTTCTTCTCGAAGCAGGTCCGTACCTCGCGGAACGTCGCCGGCGGTTGGTGGGCGACCTGGCTCATGGGGGGCCTGAATTACCAGGTCGAGCACCACCTGTTCCCGAGCATGTCGCGCCTGCACCTGGCGCGGGCCCGTGAGATCGTGCGCGACTACTGCGCCACCCACGACGTTCCCTACACCGAGACCTCGCTCTGGCGCTCGTACGCGATCGTCATCGACTACCTCAACAGGGTCGGGCTGGCCGCCCGCGACCCGTTCGACTGCCCCATGGTTTCGGAGTACCGTCGGGCCTGAGCCTCCCCGACCCTCGGCGCGCGATCACCGTCCGGACGGAGCTCCCAGGTATCACTGGTAGTGTCTTTCACGGCGGACATCGTTCTCGATCTCTGCCGGCGTCGTCGATACGCATCCCGGCCTGACGGTCCGGCTCTCTTCTCGAACGGCGAACCGATGCGCGAACCCGCGCCGTCGCCA
>NZ_JASBSF010000159.1 GCF_030149085.1 Microbacterium sp.
CGGTTCGGGCACCGGTTCGTCGCAGCCCGCGGCATCAGGTAGACTTGCAGGGTTGCAAAACGGGGTGTGGCGCAGCTTGGTAGCGCGCTTCGTTCGGGACGAAGAGGCCGCAGGTTCAAATCCTGTCACCCCGACGGATACACGACGAAGTCTCTCATCGGACGTCAGAAAATGCCTGATGAGGATCTTCTTCTTGCAACCTTGACTCTTGTGTTGAGGGTGAAGGGCTTGTCGCCATCTCGGCAACAGTTCGGAGAGAAATACCTGGCTACGCCGTGAATCCAGGGTTCGTCTTGTTTTCTTTCCCGTCAGGTACCTTGTGGGAAGTCAACCAGGCGGATCGTCGTCGGGTTACCCTGAGGTGCTTTCTGTCCAGGCGAGCAACAGCGCCTGCGCGAGAAGCTTCGCGTCGGGTTCGGGGCGGACGAGACTTCGGAGGCGGATCTCGTCTCGGCCGCGTCTGCCGCGCGTCGGCCCGCGCCGCGGGGACACGGGAGGCGCCGTTCGCCTGTCGTGATCGACGGCTTCCTGCGCGTCGAGGAACTCCTGGAAGGCGACGCTCGCTCGCCTCGGCAGGTCTCGATCGCGTGTGACGATTCGGCGGCGGTGTTCGGCCACGGCGCTCCTGCGCAGCGGCTTCGATGGGAGATAGAACGCGTGGAGTAGCCATTGCTTCGTCGGGGTCAGACGGGATAGCGCGGGCCCTCCTGTCGCCCAGTCGGAGCACAGAAGCAGGCGTCTTTCCCAGTAGGTGTCGTCATCGAGGTGTGGCATGTCGCACCGGTTCGCGTCTCGACGTCAGTGGTCGCTTCTATGCTCGTCCGTATGAGGGTCGGCGTCTACATCGACGGGTACAACCTGTACTACGGTGCGCGCGGGCTCTGCGGGCGGTCGACGCCGGGATGGCGCTGGCTGGATCTGCGAGGCATGATCGAGAGTGTGATCGCCACCCGTTCGCACTGGGGAGAGGTGACGATCGAGAACGTCACCTACTGCACGGCCCGGATCAGCGGTGCGAGCAACCCCGAGGGGCAGCGGGAGCAGGACGTGTACCTGCGGGCTCTGGCGCACACGGGCTCGGCGACGAGGATCAGCTTCGGAACGTACGTCGCGCGCGTGTCGACGGCGCCGCTGGCCGTCAAAGGACGCAACAGCAAACCTGTTCTCGTCGAACCGGACTGGCCGATCATGATTCAGGACCACAGCGGCCAGGACGTCCCGGGCGCGACGTTCATGGCCTCCGTCGCCCGGCGCGAGGAGAAGGGCAGCGACGTGAACGTCGCCTCCCATCTGCTGATCGACGTGCTCACCCGTAGGGTGGATGCGGCCGTCGTCATCAGCAATGACAGCGACCTCGCCTACCCGATCGGCGTCGCGCGCGAGCACGTTCCCGTCGGCCTGATCAACCCGACGAAAGGGGTCCGCGCGGGCAAGCTCGCAGGGACGCCGACCGAAGGCGCAGGCAACCACTGGTGGTACCGTCTTGAGCCCGATGACCTCTACGCGCATCAGCTCCCGAACGTGATCTCGTCCCGGATCACGAAGCCCGCACCATGGTGACGAGTGCTAACATGGGGTCATACCACCCGGCGCCTCTGGCGCCGGGTCTTTTCTTTGCGCATCACCGACGGTCCGGGGGCGCGCGGTAGCCTGGGAGCCGTGCGCCGTCCGGAGACCACCGCTGAGATCGATGCCCTGCGGACACGGATCGCGAGACTGGAGCGGGACCTTGCAGAAGCCCGCGAACAGCTGAGGGAGCTTCAGCGAGAGGAGCCGGTCGGCGCGCGCCCTCGCTCCGATCTGCTTCCTACCGTCACGGCGGCCTCGTCGAGCGCCGAGAAGCTCGCCTTGTTCCGAGCGCGCTTCACCGGCAGGAACGACGTCTACGCAACGCGCTGGACCAGCGCGCGCACGGGGAAGTCCGGCTGGAGCCCTGCCGTGCGCGGCGGCTTCTACACCGGCTCCGAGACCGCTGCTGACTACCTGCCACTCGATGAGCGCACGATCGAACGGCATCTGCGGGGCGCGGCTGCTCCTGGGGAGCGCGAGTTCCATATCGGTCTCTACCCGATGCTCGAAGGCGACCAGTGCAGGCTTCTCGTCTGCGATTTCGACGACGCAGAGTGGCGGCACGATGCCGCGGCCTTCGTCGCAGAGTGCGAGCAGGTTGGGATCCACGCGCTCACCGAGGTCTCCCGTTCCGGCGAAGGCGCGCATGTCTGGATCTTCTTCGAGGACGTGCTCCCCGCCATGACGGCTCGCGCAGCCGGGATGCGGCTCCTGCGCGCTGCGATGACCCGCAGGCCGGCGATGGACTTCCGCAGCTACGACCGCTTCTTTCCCTCGCAGGACACGCTGCCCGAACGATCCTCAGGGCGGGCGCGCCTGGGCAACCTCATCGCGTTGCCCTTGCAAGGCGACTGCCGCCGACGCGGGACGACCGTGTTCGTCGACCCCGACACATGGCGTCCGCACGAGGACCAATTCGCGGCACTCGCGTCGACGACGCCCGTCTCCGCAGAACGAATCAGGGAACTTGGAGCGACGAGCCACGCAGAGGCGCGCGTGGGGCCCGCCGAGTCGTTGGGCGCCAGGCCACGGCGAGCGAGCATCCGAGCGGCCGCGCGCGGAACCGCGCATAGGTCGCTGAAGCTTCGCCGCGATGCTCTGCTGCACGTCCCGACGGCACACCTTCCGGGCATCGTGATCACCGAGCTCAAGCACATGGCATCGGTGCCCAACCCCGAGTTCTATCGCAAGCAAGCACAGCGGTTCAGCACCTTCGGGACGCCACGCCTGGTCACCAGCTTCGAGCACGACGAGCACGAGCTGCGGCTACCACGGGGGCTTACCGACGAAACCGTGGCGCTCCTCGCGGATGCGGGATTTCAGGCAGCGATCGAGGCAACAGCGACGGCACAGACACGTCTGGAGCTGACATTCACGGGGCAGCTGCGAGAGAAGCAACAGGAAGCCGTCGACGCGCTCCTCGCACATGACACCGGAGTGCTCGTTGCACCGCCCGGGGCGGGCAAGACGGTCATGGCCTGCGCGCTCATCGCCGAGCGCGCCAGGCCGACGGCGATCCTCGTGAACCGGGCCGAACTGCTCACACAGTGGCGTGAGCGTCTTCAGCAGTTCCTCGGCCTCACCGACAAGCAGATCGGACAGCTGGGAGCCGGGCGTCGGAAGCGGCGAGGTGTCGTGGACCTGATCATGATGCAGTCCGTCTCGCACCGGAACGCCGACCCTGCGGTGCTGGAAGAGTACGGGCAGATCATCGTCGACGAGTGCCATGCCGTCGCCGCTCCCGCGACCGAGGCCGCCCTGCGCAATGTCAGCGAACGCTACTGGGTCGGGCTGACAGCGACCCCCTACCGTGCCGATCAGATGAACGGCCTGATCACGATGCAGTGCGGGCCGGTGCGGCACGTGCTCGACTCTCAGGAGCGAGCGGAGCGCAAGCTGATCGTCCACGAGACGACCTTCCGCACGGACGAGCCCGGGACAGACGGGCCGTCTATCCAAGCGATCTACTCGGAGCTCGCCGCCGATCCCGAACGCAACGCGATGATCGCCCGGCACATCAATGAGGCGGTCGCCCAGGGGCGGACGTGCCTCGTCCTGACGAACAGGCTCGAGCATCTCGACGCGCTCGCAGATGCATTGAAGGGATGCGCGGCGCCAGTGGTCGGGCTCCATGGGCGCCTCCCCACCGCGGAACGCCGGAGCATTAGAGCGTCTCTCAACGAGATGGAAGCACGGCAGCAGCCATACGTGCTCCTCGCCATCGACAAGGTCGCCGGCGAAGGGCTCGATCTCCCGGCGCTCAACACGCTGTTCCTAGGAGTTCCGGTCTCCTTCAAGGGGCGAGTGATCCAGCAGATCGGACGCATCACCCGCGGGCATGATGCCAGTCACCTCCCCGCCACCGTTCATGACTACCGCGACATGTACGTACCGCTTCTGGAGCGCATGTACTCGCGACGACGGCGCATCATGGCGAAGGAGGGCTTCGTGACGGCGGGGCCCTCCGAAGAGGAGTAGGTGCCGTTCATCGACGAGGACGCAGTACCCGTCTGATCGTGGATTCGCTCACTCCGTACATCTCCATCAGCTCGCGTCGGGTCGCCCCGCTGGCGAACAGACGCCGAGCCTCGGCCTTCTGCTCCTCGCTCAGGGCTGCGCGCTTCGACTTGGCGGTGAGGTCGAACCCGGCGCGCCGGAGCGTGTCGCGGACGGTGTTGCGGCGCACGTTGTACCGATTGGCAAGCTCATACGTGGATGCTCCGACCTCATAGTCATCGATGATGAGCCTCATGACCGATCGATGCAGTGCGTTTTGCTGGGGGATTGGCCGGTCATCCGCTTCCCGCGTCGAGCCTCGCGCAGTGGCCAGGAGTTCGGCCAGTTCCGCGGTTCTCCGCCCTTGTTGGCAGTAGTTTCGCAGCATTCCCGCGAGCGGATTCAGGTGGGCCCACGCCGCCGGAGGCTCCGCGCGCCGCGTAGCGGCGTGTGGAGTGGCGGTGGGGCGCATCCCGACCGACGCGTGCTGCCGGAGGCTCCGCGTCCCGCGAAGCGGCGTGTGGTGTGGCTGCCGGGTCGCCCTCCGTGCGGCGCTCAGGGTGCCGGAGGTGCGTAGGCGTCGTCAGGTGACCACGTCACAGTGGGGTCGGGGCGGAGCACCAGGATGTCGCCCGGCTGGATCGTCTTTCCTGGAGGCATGCGGTGGTTGTAGACCCCGACGGTGATGTAGTCGATGCAGAAGCGCTCGCCGATAGCGGCTAGTGCGTCGCCGGGCTGCACCGTGTAGGTCTCGATCCGCCCGTGTTCGTCGTAGCCCACCGGGCCGGCTGCGTACCCTGACGCTCCCATGTCGGTCAGCTCTCCGAGGAGCTTCCCAGGCCCCTCCCGGTCGATGGCGATCATCGCGTTGGTTGCGCAGTCTCCGGGGCCAATCGCAGAGAACGTGTGGCCATCGATCGTCTGGAGGTCCGGTCCGCTGGGCGGTGAGGGCGTCGTCGTTTCCGTGAGGGGAGCGGCGCCTGCGGTCGCTGCATCCGTCTCATCCGGGGATGCTGAGAGAAGCCCCGACGATGCTGAGCACCCCGTAATGATGCTGATGCCGAGACCGACACTGGCGATACCGGCGACGGCTCGAAGAGCGATCCTGGTGACGCGGCTCATGCGCTTCACCCTACGCTCGAGGGCGCGGAACATTCGCCCGCTCAGCGGACCTCGACCACGCCAGCTCGGATGCCCCACAGCACAGCCTGCAGGCGGTCGCGAGCCCCCGTCTTCTGAAGGAGGCCCGCGAGGTGATACTTCACGGTCGTCGGTTCAACGTAGAGGCGGTCAGCGATTTCGGCGTTGGAGAGTCCTTCGGCAAGCAGCAGTAAGACGTCAAGCTCTCGGTCGGTGAGCGGCGTGTCGGGCTCTCGCGACGGATCGGCGTCCGGGCGTCGGCGCTCTGCGAACTCGTGCAGAATCCGACGGGTGAGGCGCTGGTCGAGGGTTCCACCGCCGGCCGCGACGGATCGGACGGCGGCGAGCAGGGTCGGTTCATCGGCGCCCTTGAGGAGGAAGCCCGCAGCGCCGGCCTCGAGCGCGGCGAAGACATCCGCGTCCACGTCGAAGGTCGTGAGCATGAGTACCTCCGTTGCCAGCGTTGGGTCATCGACGATCGCGCGGGTCGCGGCGATTCCGTCTGTGCCAGGCATCCGGATGTCCATACAGACGACGTCGGGCCGCAACTCGCGCGCACGAGCCAAGGCGTCGGCGCCGTCGACGGCTTCTCCGACCACCTCGATGTCGTCTTCAAGGCCGAGGATCACCGCCAGACCGGCGCGGACGACGGCCTGGTCGTCGGCGATCAGAACACGGATCACGGTGCCTCCCGTGGGTCGAGGGGAAGGACGAGTTCGTTT
This sequence comes from Microbacterium sp., assembly GCF_030149085.1. Classification (GTDB taxonomy): domain Bacteria; phylum Actinomycetota; class Actinomycetes; order Actinomycetales; family Microbacteriaceae; genus Microbacterium. The sequence continues at coordinate 5,928 of NZ_JASBSF010000159.1, forward strand.
CGCCATCCACCGGTGCTCGTCGGGCCGGTGTGCAGTCGGGCTCCGACCAGCTGCGCGCGCTCCGCCATGCCGGAGAGCCCATAGCCGGCCCGCTTTGCGTGGACGGATTGTCGCGCTGAGTCTGCGCCGGCCGGCGCCTGATTCGAGACTGTCAGCGTCACGGCATCCTGACCGAAATCGACATGGACGGTAGAGGCGGCGCCGGGCGCGTGACGAGCGGCATTGGCGAGTGACTCCTGAACCATACGGTAGGCGGTGGACTCGGCGAGCGGCCCGAGCGGATGTGGCGTTCCGGTGATATTCGCGCTCACGCTCTGGCCTCGCGCTCGCGCTGCGTTGACCAGTGCGGTGATTCCCGCGATGTTGGGAACAGGGCGGGGGTCGCCCGAGGCATCGTCGTCGCTGCGGAGTAACCCGACCGTTCGGCGAAGGTCAGCGAGCGCGAGTCGAGCATCTTCCTGAACACTCTGCATCATCTCGCGCGCTCGATCCGGGTCGCTGCGGGTGAGAGCTGTCGCCGCCTGGGCGCTCACGATGATCCCCGACAGATGGTGACCGGCGATGTCGTGGAGTTCGCGAGCGAGTGCAGTGCGCTCGGCGCGCACTTCGCGCTCGGCGCGTTCGATGCGTTCCTGCTCGAGCATCCTCGCCCGGTCCTCGAGCGCGCGCGCCAAGCGCTCGCGTCCGCGCATGTACTCGGCCACCGCGGCGGGCGCCACGTAGAGCACGGCAATCCGCGCCAATGCCGTGACCACGATGACGAGCCATGGTTCGCGTGACGCGACCAGCATCGCAGCGCCGCCGGCGAGAGTTGTGACAACGACGCCGGTGCTCAGCGCGGTGGCTTGCGCAGTACGAGCGCAGTGCCGCGCGACGGTGTAGGCCCCGAAGACGACCGCCAGGGATCCGATACCGAGCTCTCCCGCGGTGGTCGCCAGGATGACAGCGTCGAGGGTGACCACGGCTCCGAACGCGACGAGGGGCATTCGGTGGCGCAGGAGCAGAGCGAGGGCCTGGAGCGCGACGAGCCCGGCGTATGCCAGTGGTGAAGCGCCGCCCGGGAGAGATTCCGGTATGTCGGCGGCCCAGAGGTCGATCCCGATGAAGCCGACCGCGCCGGCAAACACGAGTATCGGCGGGAGCGCGGCGCGCGCGTTCGCCAGGAACGTCGAGGAGCGCGCCGCGGGAGACATGGTGCGAGTCAACCACGCCGGGTGCCGCTCTCGGGGAGCAGCACCCGGCGTGATGGTATCGGAACTCAGCTCGCGCACAGCGTGGCATCCAGGGCGTCGACCACGATCCGGTACTGCTCGAGCAGCGCTTCGTGATCGTCAGGCGAGACGACCGCCCACGGCAGCGCAGTTACGGCGATCGTCACAGCCGCGCCATCGGGGCCGACGGCGTTGCGGGTCTGCGTTCCTGGGATATCGCCGCCGTGACCCCACGCGAGTCCGCCACAGCTGAGGTGCCAGCTCTGCAGGCCGAGCCCGTAGGCGCCATCGGGCCACAGTTCGTCACCGGCCGGAACCGTCGTCTGCATCAGCGCGAGAGCCGTGTCGCTGAGCAGCTCCCCGCCGACGAGCGCCGACATGAACGTGTTGAGCTCGCGTGGCGTGGAGACCATGGCCCCGGCTGCCCACGCGAACGAGGTGTCCATCTCCGAGATGTCCCGCAGGTCGCCGGGAGTCTGGGCGTGATAGCCGACCGGATGCTCACCGCGCAGCATCCATTCCCCCGGGGAGGGGAAATAGGTGTGCTCGAGGCCGAGCGGAGCCGCGATGCGCTCGTCGATCTGTTGGGCCAGAGCACGGTCGGTGACCGCTTCGATCAGCAGGCCCAGCACGAGATAGTTGGTGTTGCTGTACTCCCATCTCGCGCCGGGCTCGAATACCGCTGGGCGAGTAAGGGCGATCTCGAGCATGTCGCGGGGAGAGATGTATCGCTTCTGCGCGGCGAAGGCGTCCGCGGCGATCTGATCCGCATACTCCGGCAAGCCGCTCGTGTGCTGCAGCAGCTGGCGCACGGTGATGCGCGCGCCGTCGATCCCGTCACCAGCGATGAGCCCCGGCAGGTAGGTGTCGATCGGCGCGTCCAGGTCAATTCGGCCTTCATCGACCAGCTGCAGCACGATCGTGGCGACGAACATCTTCGTGTTGCTGGCGATGCGCACTTCGCCGTCGACCGGTGGAGGCGTCCCGGTAGCGAGGTCTGCCATCCCGACCGCGGCATCGTAGGTTTCGCCATCGGGTTGCGTGATCGAGGCCAGTGCGGCCGGGTATCCAGCATCCACCAAGGACTGCATTCTGGTTTCCAGAGCGGCGGATGCCGCGTCGACCGCCTCCGCCGGCACAGCTGTCGCGCGAACCAGGGCGCCAGCGGCGACCATGGACGCGACCAGGACTGCTGCAGCGGAGACCGCGATCGTTGTGCGCAGTCTGCGTCCTTTACCGGACGAGGACTCACGAGGTGTGGTGTTCATCATCATCTCCCGTGTCCTCAGATGTCACGCCGCGAGAGCGCGACGGACGCCGCGGCCAGGAGGGTGGTCGTCAGAGCGATTAGCGCACCGATCGCTACGAGCAGTGGCACGTCGGGCGAGCCGCCATGGATGACGTTCTGCGCCAGAGCGACGGGGAGGTACTGCGTCCATAGGGGTGTCACGCCACCGCCGATCAGCTCCATCATGGAGGCGAGGATCGGTTCGAACAGCAGCGCGGCCAGCACCGTGATGACACCCGCGAGTTGTGTGCGGACCAGGATGCCGACTGCTAGACCGATCACGGTCAAGAGCATTATCGCTAGGACGCCGCGGCCGATAGAAGCGAGGATGTCGCCAGCGCCGATCGTCAGCGGGTTTCCGGTCACCATCAGGGTTGCCAGCAGCATGGTGAAGCTCGCCAGTCCCATGAGGATGCCGATACCGACGCCGCCTAATCCGACGGCGGCCGCCTTCCCGATGACGAGCCGTCCACGCCGGGGTGACGCCAGGACCGCACCCACGATGCCGCCGTAACGGTCATCGCTCGCACCGGCGAGGACTCCCAACAACACGACAGCGATCAGCGCAATCCCGATCGAACCGCCGCCAATCGAGGCGCCGAGCGGATTGATCGTGTCGAGCTGCGCCGCCGCGGTCGCGAGGTCCAGGCCTGGGAAGTCTGACCCCAGCGCCTCGGCGCCCGGACCGATATCACCGCGGGCGAGCGCGGGGAGGACGGTGACGAAGATCAGCTGTGTCACCACGAGTCCGACGAGTGCGATCGTGGCGCTCATCTTGGTCGCGGTCGTCGTGACGAGACTCAAGAGCTCTGCCCGGAACATCAGCGCACCCCCGTCGTTCCCGTGACACTGGGGTAGAAGCCCTCAAGGTCGTTGCCAGATGCGGCGACGGCTTCCTGCACGGAGAGGTCGGCGACAACGCGGCCGTCGGCGATCACGACGATGTCATCGGCGATGTCTTGGACATCCCCGAGAAGGTGGGAGGAGAGCAGCACACTGCCCCCGGCGTCGGCGAACGCACGCAGTCGGTCGCGAAGCCACCGCATGCCCGCGGGGTCGAGCCCGTTCGAGGGTTCATCCAGCACGAGTAGCCGGGGCCGAGCCAGCAGCGCCGCGGCAATCGCGATGCGTTGCTTCATGCCCAGGGAGTAGCCCCCGGCACGCCGGTCGGCGTCGGCTGTCATGCCGACCTCGGCGAGGACGGCATCCACGCGCTCGGCCTCGACGGCGGCGCGCGCTGCGGCGATGCGCAGGTGTTGGCGCCCTGTGCGAGCAGGATGCAACCCGCCGGCGTCGAGGACTGCCCCGACCGTCTGTGCCGGCCGTTCCATCTCCCGGTAGGGCTGGCCGAAGATGAGCCCCTTGCCCGAGTCGGGGGCGGCGAGCCCCAGGAGTAGACGGATTGTCGTGGTCTTGCCAGCACCGTTCGGGCCGAGAAGTCCGACAACGCGTCCAGGGCTGGTTGTGAAGGTCGCGCCCTCGAGGCGAGGCCGACCGCGGAAGGTCTTCCGGAGGTTCTGCGCGAAGAGCGGCGGTGAGGTTGGTTTTGTCATGACCCTAGCCTCGCGACGGGGGAGTTCGCACGCCCCAGCCCGAGGGCCAGTCGCCCCTGACCGAATGGCCAGTTTCGGCGCGCGGATGCCGCGACGCCGCGCTACTGCCTCGTGGCCAGCTCGCTTCCGGAGATGCCGTCATGTTCGACGCGCGGCGGCGACGGCGGTGCGGTGATCAATGCCGGCGTGATGCGCGGAGTCGACTCCAACCACGGAAGAAGCGTCGACGCTTGCGGACCTTATCGTCGGCGCTGACGATGGATGCATGGCCACGACGCGCGCGCTCGACCGACGGAACGCGGGATGGGTAGCGCTCGCCGTCGCTGGGGTGCTCGTGGCCGCGGCGCTCGTCTTCATATTGATTGTCGCGTCCGGGCTGGGCGAACCGCTCGCGGCAGCGCCGAGCCCCACACCCACGGCGACCGTCGAGCCGTCGCCAACGCCGACACCGACTCAGTTCGGGCCCGCCGCGGACACGACCGCCTACGACCTTGCCGGACTCCCCGAGATCACCGTCTTCGCCGTCGTCCCAGAGCTACCCGTCGACGACGATCCGTTCGGAGTGCTGACCGACGTCGCCGCTCGCGCGACGGGCACCGCGGCCCCTGTTTTCGCCGAGCCCGGTGGCGCTCCGGTGGCCTCCCTCCCGCGTGACTCGTACTACGACGGCACCGTGGTGCCGGTGATCGAGCAGTACGACGCATGGGTGAAGGTCATGCTCGTGGGCCGTCAGGCCTATCCATCCGGGGGAAACTCCGGGCAACTCACCGGATGGCTCCGGACGCAGGACGTCGAGTTGACGGCGCAAGAGGCCGTGATCGAGGTTTCTCTCAGCGACCGCACCATCGACATCGTTCGGGGCGAGGACCGCCAGCGCGTCGCCGCCGACTTCGGGTCCGGCGTGGAGGCGACCCCGACGCCCCTCGGTCGTTCGTTCATCATGACGGTGCGCACCGAGCCGAGCTTCGCGTACACGAGGGGGAATCCGATCACCTACCTCTCGGTGCAGAGTCCCACGCTTGACGGGTTCGACGGCGGCGATGTCGCCGTCACCGCCTTCCACTATCACGACACGCGTTCTGGCCAGGTGTCGAACGGATGCCTGCGCGTCGACGAAGCGGCAGCCCACGCGCTCGCCGCACTTCCGCTCGGAACTCCGGTGATGATCCGCGAATGACACTCGCACGGATGCCGCGGCTCAGCTGTTTAGATCAGCGAGCCCACGCCCGCTCGTCGGATAGTTGCCACTGGCACTAAGCCTCGATCCACCGATGAAGGTGGGTGACGGTCGGGCGTCGTGACATGGAAATGCCCCTCGGATCAGGGAAAATAGAGCTTGTCTAAGGTTCTAAGTCCCAGAAACGAGAGGCATCTCGTAGATGCAATTCAAGCA
>NZ_JASBSF010000160.1 GCF_030149085.1 Microbacterium sp.
GGCGGCGACAGTCCCGAACACGAGGGCCGTTGTGGCCAGGCTCCCGATGACGGTGCCCCACAGCGCCCCGGCATCGACCCCGACGCGTGCTCGTGCCGCACGCCAGGTCCCGCGGAAGCCGAGACGTCGCACGGGTGTTTCGAGGAATCGGTAGGAGGCCTCCGCGATGACGACCGTCAGCGCCAGCGTCACAAGGCCCACCCACACCGGTACTCCCGCCTCCGGTGCGGTGCCCTGGACCGCGGCAACCAGCAGCACGAGCAGGGGCCAGTGCCAGAGGTACAGGCCGTAGGAGCGCTCGCCGATCCACCGCAGGGGGCGGGCATCGAGAGCGTCGCCGAGCCGCGCGTGGGGCCAGACTGCTGCGATGATGGCGATGCCCGACAGGATGCTGGCCCCGGCGATCGTCAGCGGGAACGTGCGGATCGAGTCGGTGGGCGCGAGGAAAGAGAGCACGAGCAGGCCGGCGACGGCGGCGATACCGACGATCTCGGCGCCGCGGCGGACCGCCGTGCGCCGCATCCACAGCGTCGGGGCTGCCAGGGTGCGGTGGAGCGTGAATGCCAGTGCAACGCCAAACAGGATGCCGAACGCGTGGGAGTCGGTGCCGTAGTACGCGCGACTGACGTTGCCCGTCGAAGCCACGATTTCGCCCATCCACACCGCGGATGCCGCGGCCAGGGCGCCGACCGCTGCAACCCGAGCCCAGGTGCGCGGCAGCAGCAGGATGAGGGGAAGCATGAGCGGCCAGAGCACGTAGAACTGCTCTTCGATGCCGAGTGACCAGAGGTTGCGGAAGAGCTCCGGCGTGGTGCCGCCGAAGTATCCCTCGCCGATGACGATCGCGACCCAGTTGTAGCTGAAGGTGAGGGCGCCGGCGATCTGGGCGCCCAACCGGACCAGAACATCGCCGCCGATGACCCACGCGGCGCTCGAGCAGACGAGCAGGAGCAGGACCAGCGCGGGCAGCAGGCGCCTGGCGCGCCGCCGCCAGAAGTCGACGAGGCTCATCCGGCCGGTCGCGTCGCGCTCGCGAAGGAGGAGGGACGTGATCAGGAAGCCACTGATCACGAAAAAGACATCCACGCCGATGAACCCGCCCACGAACCACCACTGCGGGAAGAGGTGGTAGACGACGACGAGGATGACGGCGAGCGCGCGCAGGCCATCCAGGCCAGGAAGTCTGGCGGCGGAGCTGGCACCGTGGCGGTCGGTCGGGAGGGGGCTGGACATCAGCGGCTCTGTGGGGTGGTGCGGGTTCGGGCACCCCAGTCTACGTCCGGGCGGGGGGCGTTCCCTGGGGCTGCGCCGGGTGCTGATTAGGCTGAAGTCGTGCGCATCCGGCTCGACATTTCCTATGACGGCTCGCACTTTCGCGGGTGGGCTCGGCAGCCGCATCAACGGACCGTGCAGGGAACCATCGAGGGGGCGATTTCTCGCGTGCTCGGGGGAGATCCGAGGCTGGTTGTCGCAGGCCGAACGGATGCCGGAGTGCACGCGAGCGGCCAGGTTGCTCACCTGGATCTCGACGACGGGCAGGCCGCGCGGATCGCAGACACGCGTCGGCGCGGTGAAGGTGACGATGGCGCGGCGGTGCTGGCTCGTCGCATCCGGGGTGTTCTCGGCGCTTATGCCGACGCAGCAGTGACCCGCACCTCGATCGCACCAGACGGCTTCGATGCACGCTTCTCGGCGGTGTGGCGCCGCTACGAGTACCGGGTTGCCGACGATGCGGTTCCCTACGACCCGCTGGAACGTCACCGCACGACCGCCGTGCGCGGTGAACTCGATGTTGCGGCGATGGATGCTGCCGCCGGTGCGCTGCGCGGGCTTCACGACTTTGCCGCATACTGCAAGCCGCGGGAGGAAGCGACGACGATCCGCACACTGCTCGATTTCGGGTGGGTGCGCGAGGCATCCGGCGTGCTGGTCGCCACGGTTCGGGCTGACGCGTTCTGCCACAGCATGGTGCGTGCGCTGGTGGGCGGGTGCGTTGCGGTCGGTCAGGGGCGGCTTAGCGTCGACGATCTCGTGCGCATCCGTGACGAACTCGTCCGTGTTCCCGAGGTCAAGGTCCTGGCTGCCCGAGGGCTCACCCTCACCGAGGTCGGCTACCCGGCCGATGACCTGCTCGCGCAGCGCGCTTCGCAGACTCGCGCACGGCGGGACGTCGACACCGACTAAGCCTCGATCCACCGATGAAGGTGGGTGACGGTCGGGCGTCGTGACATGGAAATGCCCCTCGGATCAGGGAAAATAGAGCTTGTCTAAGGTTCTAAGTCCCAGAAACGAGAGGCATCTCGTAGATGCAATTCAAGCA
>NZ_JASBSF010000167.1 GCF_030149085.1 Microbacterium sp.
GGATGCTGTCGCCACCCTCAAGAAGGCGCTCGACAACGTGCGCCCGACTCTTGAGGTCAAGAGCCGCCGCGTCGGTGGTTCCACCTACCAGGTTCCCGTCGAGGTCAAGCCGCACCGCGCGAACACCCTCGCGCTGCGCTGGCTCGTCAGCTACGCGAAGGGTCGTCGTGAGAAGACGATGACCGAGCGCCTGCAGAACGAAATCCTGGATGCCTCGAACGGCCTCGGTGCCGCGGTCAAGCGCCGCGAAGACACCCACAAGATGGCCGAGTCGAACCGCGCATTCGCCCACTACCGCTGGTAACACCCCTTTGCCGTTCCCGCAGGCCACGAACCTGCGGGAACGGCAAAGTCCGCGACATCCCTCACCACACGTAAGGACACCCCGTGGCACAAGAAGTGCTCACCGACCTGAACAAGGTCCGCAACATCGGCATCATGGCTCACATCGACGCCGGCAAGACGACGACGACCGAGCGCATCCTCTTCTACACGGGTGTCAACCACAAGATCGGCGAAACCCACGACGGCGCTGCGACCACCGACTGGATGGAGCAGGAGCAGGAGCGTGGCATCACGATCACCTCTGCGGCCGTGACGTGCTTCTGGGACAAGAACCAGATCAACATCATCGACACCCCCGGCCACGTGGACTTCACCGTCGAGGTGGAGCGTTCGTTGCGCGTGCTCGATGGCGCCGTTGCTGTCTTCGATGGCAAGGAGGGCGTGGAGCCCCAGTCCGAGACCGTGTGGCGTCAGGCCGACAAGTACGACGTGCCGCGCATCTGCTTCGTCAACAAGATGGACAAGCTCGGTGCTGACTTCTACTTCACCGTCGACACGATCATCAACCGTCTGAAGGCAAAGCCCCTCGTCATCCAGCTGCCGATCGGTGTCGAAAACGACTTCGTCGGCGTCATCGACCTGGTTGAAAACCGCGCCCTCGTGTGGCCCGGCGACGCCAAGGGTGACGTGACCATGGGCGCCAAGTACGAGATCCAGGAGATCCCTGCCGACCTCGCTGACAAGGCCGCCGAGTACCGCGAGAAGCTCCTCGAAACTGTCGCTGAAAGCGACGAGGCGCTGCTGGAGAAGTACTTCGGTGGCGAAGAGCTCACGGTGGCCGAGATCAAGGGCGCCATCCGCAAGCTCACGATCGCCTCGGAGATCTACCCCGTGCTGTGCGGCTCGGCATTCAAGAACCGCGGCGTGCAGCCCATGCTTGACGCTGTTGTGGACTACCTGCCCTCGCCGCTGGACGTTCCCTCGATCGAGGCTCACGACCCCAAGGACGAAGAGAAGATCATCGAGCGTCACGCCGACGCTGCCGAGCCGTTCGCCGCGCTCGCCTTCAAGATCGTCTCGCACCCCTTCTTCGGTCGCCTCACCTACATCCGCGTGTACTCGGGTCACCTCGACTCCGGTGCGCAGGTGGTCAACGCGACCAAGGGCAAGAAGGAGCGCATCGGCAAGATCTTCCAGATGCACGCCAACAAAGAGAACCCGGTCGACTCGGTCACCGCGGGGCACATCTACGCCGTCATCGGCCTCAAGGACACCACCACGGGTGACACCCTCTCGGATGCCGACAAGCAGGTCGTCCTCGAGTCGATGACCTTCCCGGAGCCGGTCATCGAGGTCGCGATCGAGCCCAAGACGAAGGCTGACCAGGAGAAGCTGGGTCTGGCGATCCAGAAGCTTGCCGAAGAGGACCCGACGTTCCGCGTCGAGCAGAACTCCGAGACCGGCCAGACCGTCATCAAGGGCATGGGCGAGCTGCACCTCGACATCCTCGTGGACCGCATGAAGCGCGAGTTCAAGGTCGAGGCCAATGTCGGCAAGCCCCAGGTGGCGTACCGCGAGACGATCCGCAAGGCCGTCGAGCGCCACGACTACACGCACAAGAAGCAGACCGGTGGATCCGGCCAGTTCGCGAAGATCCAGTTCGCGCTCGAGCCCCTCGAGGTCACGGCCGAGAAGATCTACGAGTTCGAGAACAAGGTCACCGGTGGCCGCATCCCGCGCGAGTACATCGAGCCGACCAACCAGGGCTTCCAGGACGCGATGAACGTCGGTGTCCTCGCGGGCTACCCCATGGTCGGCATCAAGGCGATCCTCATGGACGGCGCGTCGCACGACGTCGACTCGTCCGAAATGGCGTTCAAGATCGCCGGTTCGATGGGCTTCAAGGAGGCCGTCCGCAAGGCGAACCCCGTCATCCTCGAGCCGCTCATGGCGGTCGAGGTGCGTACTCCCGAGGAGTACATGGGGGACGTCATCGGTGACCTGAACTCGCGTCGCGGCCAGATCCAGTCGATGGAGGATGCCGCCGGCGTCAAGGTCGTCCGGGCCCTCGTTCCCCTGTCCGAGATGTTCGGCTACATCGGTGACCTGCGCTCGAAGACCTCGGGCCGTGCGGTCTACTCGATGGAGTTCGACAGCTACGCGGAGGTCCCCAGGGCCGTCGCCGACGAGATCGTCCAGAAGAACAAGGGCGAGTGATCGCTCACGGGTGCCGCACCCGCGGCATCCGGTTCTTCAGGGTTACAACTTCACACCAGAAACACACACACCCTCTCGCCTAGACTGAGAGACATCCCCGTAGAGTGCCGGTCGCAATCCAGCGCCCGGAGCTTCTACATGACCGTCCTGAGGAGGACCCAGTGGCTAAGGCCAAGTTCGAGCGGACCAAGCCGCACGTGAACATCGGAACGATCGGTCACGTTGACCACGGCAAGACGACGCTCACCGCGGCGATCTCGAAGGTGCTCGCCGACAAGTACCCGTCGGCCACCAACGTGCAGCGTGACTTCGCGTCGATCGACTCGGCTCCCGAGGAGCGTCAGCGCGGTATCACGATCAACATCTCGCACGTTGAGTACGAGACCCCCAAGCGTCACTACGCACACGTTGACGCCCCGGGTCACGCCGACTACATCAAGAACATGATCACCGGTGCTGCCCAGATGGACGGCGCGATCCTCGTGGTTGCCGCCACCGACGGCCCGATGGCTCAGACCCGTGAGCACGTTCTGCTCGCCAAGCAGGTTGGTGTTCCCTACCTGCTGGTCGCGCTGAACAAGGCTGACATGGTCGACGACGAGGAGATCCTGGAGCTCGTCGAGCTCGAGGTTCGCGAGCTGCTCTCGAGCCAGGACTTCGATGGCGACAACGCCCCCGTCGTTCGCGTTTCGGGCCTGAAGGCTCTCGAAGGCGACGAGAAGTGGACCGAGTCCATCGTCGAGCTCATGAACGCTGTTGACGAGTCGATCCCCGACCCGGTGCGTGACAAGGACAAGCCGTTCCTCATGCCCATCGAGGATGTCTTCACGATCACCGGTCGTGGCACCGTCGTCACCGGTCGCGCCGAGCGTGGCACGCTCGCGATCAACTCCGAGGTCGAGATTGTCGGCATCCGCCCGACGCAGAAGACCACGGTCACCGGTATCGAGATGTTCCACAAGCAGCTCGACGAGGCATGGGCCGGTGAGAACTGTGGTCTGCTTCTTCGTGGCACCAAGCGCGAAGACGTCGAGCGCGGTCAGGTCGTCGTCAAGCCCGGTTCGGTTACCCCTCACACCAACTTCGAGGGCACCGCGTACATCCTGTCCAAGGACGAGGGTGGCCGTCACAACCCGTTCTTCACGAACTACCGCCCGCAGTTCTACTTCCGCACCACCGACGTGACCGGCGTCATCACCCTCCCCGAGGGCACTGAGATGGTCATGCCCGGTGACACCACCGACATGACGGTCGAGCTGATCCAGCCGATTGCCATGGAAGAGGGTCTCGGCTTCGCGATCCGTGAGGGTGGCCGCACCGTCGGCGCCGGCACGGTCACGAAGATCCTGAAGTAGTCTTCGGCACCTGTCGAGAGGGGTCGTCCGCGTCACGCGGGCGGCCCCTCCGTCGTGCTGGAAACCCCCCCGTTTCAGCGGCAGTGCGTCGAGTGAGGTCTTTGTTTCGAATCGGTGAACATTGCGTCCCGTTTCGCAGCCCCGATTGTGGTATTCACGAAACTGTGGGTAGCCTGGGAGCAACTCGCGGAGGACGAGGGCTGTTCCAGGCAGCGCTGACCTCCGCGCAAAACGCCCCCCACGCCGCTCGTCGGCATACACACAACAGACTTTTTTCTACGTCGGGGAGACACTATGAAGAGCCTACGTACCAAGATAGCGGCGGTAGCCATCGCGGTTGCAGCTATCATCGCTGCGCCCGCCGCTGCCTCCGCATACACGCCCTCCGGTCCCACCGCCGGAATCACCGCCACCGGAACCTTCACACCCGGCGGCTCCATCACACTCACCGCCGGCGGATATGACCCCGGCACTCAGGTGAGCTTCACCGTCACCGGCGAGAACGGTGCCGGTATCACGCTGGCCATGGTGAAGTTCGTGTCGTCCACCTCGCCGGTCTTTGGGCCGTATTCGGCCAATGCCTCGGGTGTCGCCAACTCGGCGGCCATCGTGCTGCCCTCCAACGCGAGCGGCACCTACAGGGTGAGGGCAACAGCACCGGGATACACCAACCAGACCACACAGTTTGCTGTCGGGTCGTCCGCCGGTGGCGGCGGGCTGCCCAACACCGGTTTCGATGCGACCTCGATGCTCGGGGTCTGGATCGGTGGCGGCGTGCTGCTGCTCGGCGGTGTGCTCGTCACGGTCTTCGCGGCGCGCCGCGAACGCCAGGACGCCTGAGCGCGACCGTACAACCTCAACGAAGGCCCCCGCTTCGGCGGGGGCCTTCGTCATGCGGCGGCGTAGCGGATCAATCCCGGCGTGAGTTTGCGACACGCCCGGGATGCACGTAGACTACTGAGGTTCCACATTCCGGTGCGCACTGTTGTGCGCCTGGATCACTGCCAGGGCAGTGCATAGAACGCGCGAAAGCGCAGAGTCTAGGCCGCGGGCAGCAGAACACGTTTCCCACACAGCATCCCTGCTTGCCAGGGTGACACGCGTGCGTGTCGTGCGGGACCGGATGCGCGAGCGTCCGGGTTGACATCAGAACAGCGGTGCAGCATCCGCGACATGCATACCCATGCAGCGGAGTGAAGTGCCACGGCGCGCAAGCGCCACGGTGCGTCCAATGCCCGTGCCCCGAACCGATCGGGGTCCAGAGGTAAGACGCGAGAAAGAGAGTGAGCAGACAATGGCGGGACAGAAGATCCGCATTCGCCTGAAGTCGTACGACCACGCGGGGCTTGACAGCTCGGCGCGCAAGATCGTCGACACCGTGACCCGAGCGGGCGCGACGGTCGTTGGACCCGTGCCGCTTCCGACCGAAAAGAACGTCGTGTGCGTCATCCGGTCGCCCCACAAGTACAAGGACAGCCGCGAGCACTTCGAGATGCGCACCCACAAGCGTCTGATCGACATCATCGACCCGACGCCCAAGGCCGTCGACTCGCTGATGCGCCTTGACCTGCCGGCCGACGTCAACATCGAGATCAAGCTCTGAGGTTCGACATGGCTGACATCAACTCAAAGATTTCGAAGGGACTGCTGGGCACCAAGCTCGGCATGACCCAGGTTTGGGACGAGAACGGCAAGCTCGTTCCCGTCACCGTGATCGAAGTGGCCCCCAACGTGGTCACCCAGGTCCGCACCCCCGAGAAGGACGGCTACAACGCCGTTCAGATCGCGTACGGCCAGATCGACCCCCGCAAGGTGAACAAGCCCCTCTCGGCCCACTTCGAGGCCGCGGGCGTCACCCCTCGCCGCCACCTCACCGAGGTGCGCACGGCGGATGCAGCTGACTACTCACTCGGTCAGGAGCTCACCGTCGACGGCGTGTTCGAGGCGGGTCAGCTGGTCGACGTCGTCGGCACCAGCAAGGGTAAGGGCACCGCGGGTGTCATGAAGCGCCACAACTTCAAGGGCGTTTCGGCCTCGCACGGTGCGCACCGCAACCACCGCAAGCCCGGTTCGATCGGCGCCTCCTCGACCCCCAGCCGCGTGTTCAAGGGCATGCGGATGGCAGGTCGGATGGGCGGCGAGCGCGTCACCGTGCTGAACCTCACCGTCCACGCGGTCGACGCCGAGAAGGGTCTGCTGCTCGTCAAGGGCGCCGTCCCCGGTGCGCGTGGTCGCATCGTCTACGTCCGCAACGCAGTGAAGGGTGCCTGATCATGGCTGACTCGACTCTCGCGCTCGACGTCCACAAGGCTGACGGCAAGAAGGCCGGCTCGGTTGAGCTGCCCGCCGCCCTGTTCGACGTCAAGACGAACATTCCGCTCATCCACCAGGTCGTCGTGGCGCAGCGCGCCGCGGCTCGCCAGGGTACTCACTCGACCAAGCGTCGCGGTGAGGTCTCGGGTGCCGGCCGCAAGCCGTTCAAGCAGAAGGGCACCGGTAACGCCCGTCAGGGTTCGATCCGCGCGCCCCACATGACCGGTGGTGGCATCGTCCACGGGCCCAAGCCCCGCGACTACGGACAGCGCACGCCCAAGAAGATGATCGCTGCCGCGCTCCTCGGTGCGCTGAGTGACCGCGCTCGTGGCGAGCGTCTGCACATCGTCGACTCGTTCGGTATCGAGGGTGCTCCGTCCACGAAGGCTGCTGTTGCCGTCCTCGGCAACCTCGCCCCGGCGAAGAACGTCCTCGTGGTCGTCACGCGCGACGACGAGACGAGCATCCTGAGCGTTCGCAACCTCGCGTACGTGCACGTGCTCTACGTCGACCAGCTCAACGCCTACGACGTCCTCGTCTCGGACGACATCGTCTTCACCAAGGCTGCCTATGACGCGTTCGTCGCGTCGAAGACCGTCTCCACCCAGGAGGTCTCCGCATGACCACTGTCAACAAGGACCCGCGCGACGTCATCCTGAAGCCGGTCGTCTCCGAGAAGAGCTACTCGCTCATCGACGAGGGCAAGTACACGTTCCTCGTGGACCCGCGTGCGACCAAGACCGAGATCAAGCTCGCGATCGAGAAGATCTTCGGCGTCAAGGTGGCCTCGGTCAACACGATCAACCGCGTCGGCAAGGCCCGTCGCACCCGTTTCGGCATGGGCAAGCGCAAGGACACCAAGCGCGCCATCGTCACGCTGAAGTCGGGCTCCATCGACATCTTCACGGCCGTCGGCTGACAGTCGGAATAGAGGACTAGAGACATGGCAATTCGCAAGTACAAGCCCACGACCCCCGGTCGCCGCGGCTCGTCGGTGGCGGACTTCGCTGAGATCACCCGA
>NZ_JASBSF010000170.1 GCF_030149085.1 Microbacterium sp.
CGATGCTGGCTGCCGCGCAGGAGGTCGCCGCGGCCAACAACGCCGAGATCACCGTGTTCGACGGAAACCTCGATCCGGCTACCCAGGCCACGCTCATCGAAGACGTCATCGCATCGGGCGACTACGACGGCATGATCGTGCAGCCCATCTACGGCCCCGCGATCATGGATGTCGTGGCCGAGGCAATGGATGCCGGGCTCACCGTGGTCAACATCGACCAGATCCTGGGTGAGGACTTCACCTCCGGGGCCACTCAGTTGCCGGGCCTCGCATCGAACATCGTGTTCGTTCCGACGGTTCTCGGCCAGAAGCTCGGGGAGCAGACCGTCGAGGCCTGCGCGTCGATGAACCTCGACCCCTGCAACGTCGCGTATCTGCACGACCTGAAGACCTCCAGTGTGAGCATTGCGCTGTGGGATGCCTTCAGCGAGGCGATCGCGGGAACACCCGTGACTGTCGTCGCCGAGGGGGAGACGTTCTGGAACCCGGCAGCCGCGCAGACCGCGGTGGCCGACATCCTGACCGCGAACCCCGACATCGATGCGATCGTCACCTCGGACCAGGGGCTGCAGGGTGCCGTTCTGGCGATTGGTGACTCGGGCGCGGACGTTGGTGACTACCTGCTCGTCGGGTACGGCGGCTCGCAGTGGGCCCTCGACGCGATTTCGGAAGGCATCGTTTACTCGGACGTCATCATGGCGCCTGCCACGACCGGTCGCCTGGGGATGGAAGCGATGATCGCGGCGCTGCGCGACGGCACCGACATGGGAGATGTCGACCCGTTCGCAGACTCCCCGAACAACGGGGTCATGACCCCCGACACCGTCACCCAGTTCACCGGCGAGTGGCCCGGTTGATCCATGCCGCACCAACCGGCTGACGCCGGCGTCCCGCAGCTCACCGTCGAGCTGCGGGACGTCGGCAAGTCCTTCGGCGGTCTGCCCGTCCTCCGCAATATCGACCTGACGATTCGTCCCGGAACCGTCCACGCCCTGGTCGGCGAGAACGGCGCGGGCAAGTCGACGCTCGCGAAGATCATCGCCGGCCTGTACAGCGCCGACGAGGGGGAGGTGCTCGTCAACGGCGAGCGCGTGAGCTTCGGGTCGCCCCGGGAGGCGCTCGATCGCGGCATCGCGACGATTGCTCAGGAGTTGGCGCTCGTTCCGGCCCTGTCGGTCGCCGAGAACGTCTTCCTCGGACGCGAGCCGCGGCGGATCGGGTTCATCGGTCGCAAACGGCTCGGCGCGCAGTACCGGGCACTGAGCGAACGCACCGGGTTCGACCTGCCCGCGGATGTCCCGGTGGGCGCATTGCGTACGGCCGATCAGCAGAAGGTCGAGATCATGCGCGCCCTCGCCCGGGGTGCGTCGGTCATCATCATGGATGAGCCGACGGCGGCGCTGTCGGGGGCGGATGCCGACCTGCTGCACGCCGTCGTGCGTCAACTCGCGGCATCCGGGCACACCGTCGTTCTCATCTCGCACTTCCTCAGCGAGGTGCTGGAGCTCGCCGACGACATCACCGTGCTTCGTGACGGTCGCCTCATCCGCACCGGCGCCGCGGCCGACGAGACCGAGGCAAGCCTCATCGAGGCGATGCTCGGCCGGACGCTCGGCGCCGTGTTCCCGGAACAGCCTCCCGCTCCCACGACAGGCGACCCGGTGCTGACCGTGACAGATCTCGTGGCGCCCGGGGTGCGCGGAGTGTCGTTCTCGGTGCGACCTGGCGAAATCGTGGGGCTCGCCGGGCTCGTCGGCGCCGGTCGCAGCGAGATCGTGCACGCCATCTTCGGAGCCGCGGGCCGTCACGGCGGTTCCGTCGAGCTTACGGAGCCGGGGCGTGGTGACGGCGAGAAGCGGACGTCTGTCGGTGCGTCGGTTCCTGCCGCGCTCAACGCGGGCCTGTTCCTCATCCCGGAGTCCCGTAAGGACCAGGGGCTGGTGCTCGGGCGGTCGATTCGCGACAACGTGACGCTGTCGAACCTCGCCGCCTTCGCCCGTGCGGGATGGGTGCGCACCCGCGTCGAACGCGTAGACGCCAAAGCGATGCTCGATCGCGTCACCGTCGCCGGTGATGATCGCCGCAGCGTCTCGAGCCTGTCAGGCGGCAACCAACAGAAGGTGCTGTTCGCGCGTGCGCTGCAGCGCCCGCGCACGGTGCTCATCGCCGACGAACCGACTCGTGGCGTCGATGTCGGGTCGCGTCGTGCGATCTACGACCTCATCGTTGCCGAAGCGTCCCGGGGCATCGGGGTGATCGTCGTCTCATCCGATGTGGAAGAGGTGCTCGGGCTCGCGCACCGCATTCTCGTCATTCGCAGCGGCCGCATCGTCGCGGAGTTCTCCGGCGACGACAGAACTGAAGAAAACGTCCTCACCGCAGCCTTTGCGGATCCGATCATGAGTGGAAAATCATGACCCTGACCACCGGCACCGTGCCCACCCAAGCGCAGCAGAGCGTTCTCTCGCGCATACCGTGGCGATCGGTCGCGATCGTCGTTCCGTTCCTTGCCGTTTTCATCGCCCTCTCGATCGGAAGCCCCGCGTTCCTGTCGTTCCAGAACATCGGCAACGTGCTCGA
>NZ_JASBSF010000178.1 GCF_030149085.1 Microbacterium sp.
GTACACGACGTTCTGGAACTTTTCGGGCGGGGTCTTCGCCCTGATCGGCTCGCTCGTGGTGCTGCTGCTTTTCGGGCTGATCTTCGGTCGCAAGCGCAGCTGACCCCTTGTGGTCTGACCACAAACATCTGTGTGGTCAGACCACACGGATGTAGCGATTCGTGCATCTTTCGGACGGGTCTGCGACACAGGTCTAGCGTCGGTGTCAGAAGCACTCCCGCGGCGGCGTAACCCGTCGCCGAGACGAGTGACCCACACTTCGACACCCACGAAGGAGATGCGTCACCATGAGCACCGTCACCCCCACCCCCGTCGACCAGGCAGACGCGATCCCCGCGGCCTGGGACGGATTCGTCGCAGGCCCCTGGCAAGACGCCATTGACGTCCGCGACTTCATTCAGCGCAACTACACGCCCTACAGCGGTGATGCCTCGTTCCTGGCGGGCGCAACCGAGCGGACGCAGCGGGTCTGGCAGACGCTGACCGCGATGTTCCCCACCGAGCGCGAGCGCGGCGTGTACGACGTCGACGCCACCACGCCCTCGACGATCACCTCGCACGCACCGGGCTACATCGCTCGTGAAGACGAACTGATCGTCGGCCTGCAAACAGACGCCCCCCTCAAGCGCGCCATCATGCCCAATGGTGGATGGCGCATGGTCAAGGGAGCGTTGGAGACGTACGGCTACGACGTGCCAGCCGACCTGGAGAAGATCTTCACGACCTATCGCAAGACCCACAACGACGGTGTCTTCGACGTCTACCCGCCTGCTGTCCGCCGGGCACGCAGCAGTCACCTCATCACCGGACTCCCGGATGCCTATGGCCGCGGCCGCATCATCGGTGACTACCGCAGGGTCGCGCTCTACGGAACCGACGCCCTGATCGATGCCAAGAAGGCCGAGCACGCCGAGCTCGACATGCACTTCTCGACCGAGAGCATCATCCGTGATCGGGAAGAGAACGCCGAGCAGATCCGTGCCCTCCAGGAACTGACCCGGATGGCAGCAACGTACGGCTACGACATCGCGCGTCCCGCAGCGAACGCTCGCGAGGCCCTGCAGTGGCTCTACTTCGCCTACCTCGGTGCGGTGAAGGAGCAAAACGGCGCGGCGATGAGCTTCGGCCGTAACACCGGGTTCCTGGATGTCTACATTCAGCGCGACCTCGAGGCCGGCGTCCTCGACGAAACGGGAGCGCAAGAACTCATCGACGACCTCGTCATCAAGCTTCGGATCGTGCGGTTCCTGCGCACGCCCGAGTACGACGCCCTGTTCTCCGGCGACCCGACATGGGTGACCGAGTCGCTGGGGGGCACGGGCGTTGACGGGCGGACGCTCGTCACCAAGACGGCGTTCCGGTTCCTGCAAACTCTCTACAACCTGGGCCCAGCGCCCGAGCCGAACCTGACGGTGCTGTGGTCGAACGACCTCCCCCGCGGGTTCAAGGAGTTCTGCGCGAAGGTTTCGATCGACACGTCCTCCATCCAGTACGAATCGGATGCCCTCATCCGGGGCCTGTGCGGAGACGATGCGGCGATCGCTTGCTGCGTCTCGCCCATGAGCGTCGGCAAGCAGATGCAGTTCTTCGGCGCGCGGGTGAACCTCGCCAAGACCCTCCTCTACGCCATCAACGGCGGCCGCGACGAGGTCAGCGGCAAGCAGGTCGCTCCCGTGATGCCGGCCGTGGTCGGCGACGTGCTCGACTACGACGACGTGCGCGGCAAGTTCCGCACGCTCATGGAGTGGCTTGCCGCAACCTACGTCGACGCGCTGAACTGCATCCACTACATGCACGACAAGTACGCATACGAGCGGCTCGAGATGGCGCTGCATGACCGGGAGGTCCTGCGCACGATGGCCTGCGGTATCGCGGGACTCTCGGTGGCGGCAGACTCCCTGTCGGCCATCAAGTTCGCTCGGGTGTCCCCCGTCCGCAACGAGACTGGCCTCGTGGTCGACTACGTCGTGGAGGGCGAGTTCCCCACCTACGGCAACGACGACGACCGTGTCGATGACATCGCACGGGAGCTCGTGACCGAGTTCATGGAGATGCTGCGCTCGCACCCGACCTACCGGGACGCCGTCCACACCCAGTCCGTGCTGACGATCACCTCGAACGTCGTCTATGGCAAGGCCACCGGCAACACCCCCGACGGGCGCCGCGCCGGAGCCCCGTTTGCACCGGGTGCGAACCCGATGAACGGTCGCGACACGCACGGAATGCTGGCAGCCACCCTCTCGGTCGCCAAGATCCCCTTCGACCAGGCGCAGGACGGCATCTCGCTGACCACGACTGTCGTCCCCGCGGGCCTCGGCCGCACCGAGGATGAGCGGGTCGCGAACCTCGTCGGACTCCTGGATGCCCAGATGGCTGCAGGTGGTTACCACTTGAACGTCAACGTCCTCACGCGGGAAACGCTCGAAGACGCGATGGAGAACCCGGAGAACTACCCCCAGTTGACCATCCGGGTCTCGGGTTACGCCGTCAACTTCGTCCGGCTCACCCGCGAGCAGCAGCTCGACGTGATCAGCCGCACCTTCCACGCGGGGGTGTGACATGACCGCCGTCGCGCTTCCGCAGCCGACGGTCCACGCGGGCCGCCTTGAGACGCACCACGCGCGTCTTGAGGCGGCCCGCGCCGGCGAGGTGGGAAGCGTCCACTCCTGGGAGCTCGTCACCGCCGTCGACGGGCCGGGTACCCGAATGACGCTGTTCCTCTCCGGCTGCCCGCTGCGGTGCCAGTACTGTCAGAACCCCGACACGTGGCTCCAGAAGGATGGAACGCCCACGACGCTCGCCGAGATCGTCACCCGCATCCGCCGCTACGCCGGCGTCTTCCGGGCCACCGGCGGCGGATTGACGATCTCGGGCGGCGAACCGCTGCAGCAGTCCGCGTTCGTTGCCCGCATCCTTCACGAAGCGGCTGCAGAAGGCATCCACACCGCCATCGACACCTCGGGCTACCTGGGTCGCAACGCGTCCGACGCGATGCTCGACGATGTCAGCCTCGTGCTGCTGGACGTGAAATCCGGCATCCCCGAGACCTACCGCACGGTCACCGGACGGGAGCTGCAACCGACCATCGACTTCGGTGATCGCCTCGCCGCCCGGGGAATTCCCACGTGGATCCGCTTCGTTCTCGTGCCGGGACTCACGGATGCCGAAGACAACGTCGACGCCGTTGCTGGTATCGTCGCGCGGTGGTCGAACGTGGAGCGGGTCGAGGTTCTCCCGTTCCACCAGATGGGCGCCTCGAAGTGGGACCGCCTGGGGCGTGCGTACAGCCTGGCTGAGACCCGCGCCCCGGAACCGGAGCTGATCGAACGCGTTCGCCGGCAATTCCGCGCGCGCGGCCTGACGACCTACTGACCTGACCGCACGAGCTCGGCCGCCCTGCGCCGGGCCCACTGTTCGGCCTCCGCGAGGCTCTCGCGGGTGAGCGATGACGGCGCATCATGGGCATCGACGACCCGCTCGACGGTCACGAGGATGTCGAGGAATCCGATGTCCCCGTCGTGGAAGGCATCCACAACTACCTCGTTTGCAGCATTGAAAACCGCCGGATACGTTCCGCCTGCGCGCCCCACGCGCTTTGCCAACGCGACGGCAGGAAAGGCTTTCTCATCCAGTGGCTCGAAGCTCCAGGTGGTGGCGACGCTCCAGTCGATAGGTGCACCGACTCCGGCGATGCGATGCGGCCAGTCCAGGCCGAGCGAGATCGGGAGGCGCATATCGGGCGGGGATGCCTGGGCGATCGTGGAGCCATCACTGAACTCCACCATCGAGTGGACAACCGACTGCGGGTGCACCACCACGTCGATCTGTGCGTAGGGCACGTCGAACAGCAGGTGCGCCTCGATCACCTCGAGGCCCTTGTTGACCAGGGTCGCCGAGTTCGTGGTGACCACCCGGCCCATGTTCCAGGTCGGATGCGCCAGCGCCTCGGCGGGCGTCACCGACTCCAGCGCTTCGCGGGCGCGACCACGGAACGGGCCGCCTGACGCGGTCAGCACCAAGCGGCGGACCTCTGCCCGCTCGCCGGAGCGCAGGGCCTGGGCGATCGCAGAGTGCTCGGAATCCACCGGAACGATCTGCCCCGGCTGCGCGAGCGCTGTCACCAGTTCGCCGCCGATGATGAGCGACTCTTTGTTCGCCAGCGCCAGCGTCCGCCCCTCCTCCAGCGCGGCGATGGTCGGCCCGAGGCCGACCGATCCCGTGATGCCATTGAGGACGACATCAGCCTCGACATCCCGAACCAATTGCTCTGCCTCACGGATGCCGACAGCCGTGCTCTCAACACCGAACTCGCGGGCCTGCGCCTCGAGGACCTTGCGCTGACTCCCGGTCGCCAGACCGACGACCTCGAACCGGTCCCGGTTGCCCCGAATGACGTCGAGTGCCTGCGTGCCGATCGACCCGCTGGAGCCGAGAATGATGACGCGGCGCATGCCCTCAGCCTATCGAGGGCCTCGCGCTGCGCCGCGTCGGGACGTGCTCAGCCCGCCGCGGGCTCGGTCGAGATGATCTGCACGACGAAGACGAGAGTCTCGCCGGCCAGCGCGTTGGTGTTGGTCACTGATGCTTCGCCGTATCCACACAGGGGCGACATCGAAACGAGGACGGTCGAGCCGACCTTCTGCCCCTCAAGTGCTCGCTGGAAACCGGACACGACCTGCGTGGTCTGGAAGGTCGCGGGCGAGCCCTTCTCCCAACTGGAGTCGAAGACGGTGCCATCGCTCCACTTCACGCCGGTGTAGTTGACCGTAACGCTGTCACCGGGCTCGACGACGGCTCCGTCGCCCTCCGTGAGAACGTCGACGACAACACCGCTCGGCGGGTCGGATGCGGGGATCGAAATGGCGGGGGCACCGCTCTCGTCGAAAGCGACGGTCGGCATCGCGGCGTCTGCGTCCACGACCTGGCACCACTGATCGGCCGGCGTGACATCGAGC
>NZ_JASBSF010000187.1 GCF_030149085.1 Microbacterium sp.
CGATCGCCCACAGCACGCGCGAGAATCGCACAATCCGCTGGTGCGTCGGGACGGAATCGGCGATTGTCATTGTGTCGTGAACATACTGCGTGTTGGTTGCCCGAGTGGACAGTCTGACGGCGGGGTGGGGGTATGAAGTGCTCCCCACCCCGCCGTCAGACGTCGTCGGCCGGTGCGTGTCAGCTGTTGATCGCGTTGGCCAGTGACGAGTCCGTCTCCTCCAGCGTCTGCGCAGCGACTTCGAGATACTGCGCGAGTCCGTCGAGAGCGTCAACCGCCTGCTTGGTGCCGGTGGTAAAGCTGTCGTAGGTGTCGCGGAACGCCGGGCTCGACAGATCGGTCGAGTACCCGCTGCTCACGAGGTTGTCCACGAGAGCCTTCAGCTCACCGAGGGTGTTGTGAATGTCATCCTTGCCCTGGCACAGGCGTCCCGCCGCCTGGCGCATCTCGTCGTACGTGACGTTGAGGTTAGCCACTGCTCTCTCCGATTCTGTCGATCACTCCGCCCCCGGAATGATGCCCACCCGTGGGTTGTGAGTCGAGAGTATCCAGA
This sequence comes from Microbacterium sp., assembly GCF_030149085.1. Classification (GTDB taxonomy): domain Bacteria; phylum Actinomycetota; class Actinomycetes; order Actinomycetales; family Microbacteriaceae; genus Microbacterium. The sequence goes on from NZ_JASBSF010000187.1 coordinate 554, forward strand.
GGCTGAGGAACTTCCAATGGGGAGAACTCCCCACGGAGCTTACGCGCGGCTTGGGCTCCAGCGCGTGTACTGGGCGATGCCGGACAACGCGGCGCGAACGGCGCCGGCAGTCTCGAGGGACTCCCAGGTCGGCGCGGCAACGCGATACGCCCGTTTCCACCAGTGGGGGTCGTCGTGCGAGAGGGGATCTCTCGAAAAGACGGAGTCCGCGTTCAGTCCGTCAAGCGTCAATATCCACAGGATCAGTGCGGTCTCGCTGTCCGCCGGGATGTCATCGAGCAGAGCTGCGCGCACCGCTGCCCAGCCGGCCACGTCAGTGGCAGACGAGGGCGGAAGATAGCCACCGGCCCATGTCGTTCGCCCGATGCCCTGCGCCGCGAGACCTCGTCCCACTGATCGGGCGATGAGGGTGCAGTCCCGCATCCACCGTTCGGGCCGATCCCGGTCCGCGCGAGGTAGCGAGTCGCGCTGGATCACCTTGAGCACTTCCTGCCTGCCGTTGTGCTGCGTGGCAGATCTCGGCACGAGGCGGCCACCGCCACTGGGTGAGACAAGCCCGTGGAGGGCGAGATCGACGATAGCGCCACCCGCGATCGCAGCAGCAACGCCTGCCCATTTGAGCCGTGCTACCTTTCCGCCGTTGGGTCGGAAGCTGAACAGCAGGAGGCGTTCTCCGAGAGTGAGGGCCCTGCCCGTGTCGAAGGCGACCGTCATCCCTTGATTATCGCTCACCGTCGAGCGGGAGCGTGTCCGGCTGCGTTTCGGAGTGGGGGAAACGTACGCTCGACACGACCGCATCGAACAGCTCAAGTAGGCTTGATCGGAGCGTGGGCTGCGTTGTTCCGAAGGCGAGGGTCGCGATCCGTGACTCGTGCGGCACCGTCAACCAATACATCACCGTATAGGTCGGCGATGTCGGCAGTGTCGTGAGATCGCTGACTTCGGAGGTAGGCGCGGTGGTCTTGGCGCGACGCGCCACAACCGAGCCGCCGATTTCGTCGTGCCAGGGATCTTCAACCCATCCGGACTTCTCGAAATGGCTCATTGTCGTCTGGAGCAGCAGGAGGTTGCGCTCATTGTTTCGCGAGAGCGCGATGATCGGCTCCGAGAGTGTGACGGTGAGAGTCGCCGGCAGCGGGACGCCTTCGATGATTTGCGAGGCTATGTACCAGCCGGAGGCTCCGGCATCTGCGGAGGCCACCGCGGCTCGGGTGAGTTCTTGCCGAAACGCTTGCCGGAGGCTGGCGTGTTCATCGGAGCGCCCAAAGGCGACCAAGGCAGCGCGTGAGATTGCTTCCTTGCGCGCGTCCGGCTCCGCGAGCGGGATTCGCAGCCAAGACCCGGGAAGAATGAAGGTGAGTACGTCCTCACCGGCATGAGTGGTCGTCACGATACCCCCAGGTAGGTTTCCGCGAGCCTGGCCAGGGAAGCGAGGCCAGCTTCGGCGATCTGTTCTTCGCGGTCCAGATGGGGCGTAGACACTCGCATGTTCCAGACTTCGCCCGGCGTCGAATCATCGAAAAGCCACGCACTGAAACAGGCAACGAGCCGATGAGGCGGCGTCGGACCCGCGATGATCTCCCGACCGTAAGCGACGCTCACGCCTGGAGCCACGTTAATGCTCCGCGTCGAGACGAGCTGACGCCGATACCCGACAGGCTGGCTCAGTGCAAGGGACTCCACGAGTGCCGCAGCGGAGGGAGCCGAGGCGGGGCGAAGCGCGAGTTCGGCGATCGCGACCGCACCACCGTCGACAACCTGCAGCCAGACGCTCGCCGCGGCCGTGTCGGAAGCCCAGGCCTGCATGGCTGAGACTTCACGTTTTAGCCTGCGCTGTCTCGCGGGGGATACATGCGAGTCGCCGGTCGAGAGCAGATTCAGGTCGCGGATCGACGCGAGTTGAATCCACTCTCCTGGCAGGCTGAAGACGAAAGGACGTGGCAGGTTCACAGCTCTTCCTCCGCCATCGAGGCCAGTGTGCGCCCTTCGGCCACGGAACGCGCGATGATCGGCTCGAGGACATCGACGATTCTGTCGACGTCAACAGAGCCGGCCCGATCGAGCGACTCCAAGGATTCTCTTGGTCCGCGGTACTGCGCTGAGAACTCATCCGCGATGACCGCCGTTGCCCAGGCTTCGGGTGTGTAGTGTTCGGACAGCCAGAACAGGCCGAGTACGTCATCGGCATGTTGTGATGCGGTCTCAGACATTCTCGAACACCCCCACTATCATGTCCGTCCACCCCGAACTCACGTTCTCGATCGCCTTGGTTACAACGTAGTCGTGGACGATCCCGCCAGCGGCGTCCTTGAGGCCATCGGCGAGCGCTTCGCGCCCTGCCGAATCGATGATCGCCTGCATCGTGTCGTGCGTAAGCACGTTCCGAGCCCCGCTGCTCGCGAGCTCGCTCGCAGCGTGCAGCCCCTCCAGCTGAAACACTGTGCGGAAGGCAAGCTGCGGCTGCGCGAGTGTCGACCAGCTCGCCGGGCTGGTAACGAAACGAAAGTCCGCGGTCACGTTACGCAAGCCGTTGGCGAATGCGCCCTTCCCGATGGTTCCCGTGAATGCAAGAGCGAGGCCGATGCTCGCGCCGATGAGATCACCCAGCGACTTCCGCCCGGACAAAGTGAGGGCAAGCGTCGCAACGAATGCAAGTGCGTTGACCGCGAGGGAGATGAGACGCAGAGCCGCGTAGACGACCGCGAGAGCCGGGAAGAAGACTGCGGCGATCGTAAAGATCGTTGCCAGGACGTCGAGAATCCAGCCGTACTCGTCGATGAAGGCGACGATCGCTTCGAGCGCGGGGATTACGACGGTCACCCAGAATTCGACTATTCCGTCCCAGACTGCGGCCAGATGGTCCCACAGAGTGTCGTTGAGCCCCGAGGCCTCCATGGCCGTGACGATGGAGCTCATGGCAACCAGCGCGGCGGAATCCCGTTCCTCGTAGGCGGCTGCCGCCTGCTGGTGCGCGACATCGACGTCGTGTTGAGCGTTTTCTGCCTTTTCGCGCCAGTGCCGATACTTCTCGATCATCTCGAGCTGTTCGGGACCAGGTGTCTCCGCCAGCTCGCGGTAGTAGTCGCGGTAGTACGAGGCGTTGTCAAGATCGGAACTGCCGCTTCGAGCGCTCGCCATCGCGCTATCGTGCTTCCGCTGTGCTTCCTGTAGCGCCACCGCGTAGGTGTGCAGTGCGTCGCCTGTCCCGCGGTAGCGAGTCTCGGCGCGTTCGATCACGCCGGCCAGTTCGGCCGACTGGCTGCGTACCTGGTCGACAGCCAGGCTGATGGTTCGGATCTCGTTGGCGACACGGAGCAGTTCTCTGGCAGCCTCATCGATGCTGTCGGCCGTGCTCAGGTAACGTGCTGCCGCGTTCTTCACGCCTGCGGGATCTCCCGGGATGGGGCTCATCCATGACATGTCAGCTGCCGTCCCCGTTCAAGTTCGACGCGAGCTCGCGGTCCACAGCCGCGAATTCATCGTGAACTTTCCTCACCGTCTTGCGGACGGCCCGCACACCGGTGAGCATGTCGTCGCGGTGGAGGTCCCAGGCGTTGGAGAATTCGCTGAGCTTGCCTGCCAGCCCCGAGTGCCCGACGAGGTCGGCGACTCCGGCGGCGATCGAGTCCGAGTGCTCGAAGGCGCGCTCGAC
>NZ_JASBSF010000198.1 GCF_030149085.1 Microbacterium sp.
CGATGCGGCCATCACCGCCGCCGACCTGACCATCGTCTCCGGAGACCTGGTGCTGGTCCCGGATGCGATCCGGCTGGCCCGCCGCACCCTGGGCACGATCAAGGGGAACCTGTTCTGGGCGTTCGCGTACAACGTCGCCGCGATCCCGGTCGCGATGCTCGCCCTGCTCAACCCCATCCTCGCCGGCGCCGCTATGGCGTTCAGCAGCGTGTTCGTGGTCACCAACAGCCTCCGGCTGCGCCGCTTCCGCCCCCTGTCCGTCCCGACCCCCAGCGCAGCCCCGGTCTCGCGGGAGCCCGCCCCGATCCGGGCCTGACCCATCGCTCAAGAAGGAGAAGACATCATGTCCCACGACCACGATCACTCGGGGCGCGACCACACGGATGACCACGCTCACGAGCATGCTCACGGAGCGCAGAATCACAGCGCGCACGAGCATCACCATCACGAGCCTCCGGCGGGGGCAACGAACCTGGTGACCTGTCCGGTGATGCCTGGCAACCGGGTCGATCCGGCGTGGGCCGAGCAACGCGGCCTGTTCCGGGACTACGAGGGCGCCCGCTACTGGTTCTGCTGCCCCGAGTGCGGTCCGCTGTTCGACGCCGACCCGGCCCGCTACGCCCACGCCGCCTGACTGACGACGGCGACAGAACGGAGCGCACGGTGGACACCGCGGTTGGATTGGTGCAAGCGTACTTGCGGGTAAACGGATACTTCACCGTCGCCGAGTACCCGGTGCTGGACGCGGCCGGTGCCGACAGGCCCCGCACCGTCACCGACCTGGACATCCTCGCGATCCGGCTCAACCGCGCACCCGGCGACGATCCGGACCCTGCGCTCGGCGCCCGGCCGGGCATGCCGGACATGATCGTGGGCGAAGTCAAGGAAGGCGCCCCTAAACTCAACCCGGCTATGCGCGACCCCGCTGTGCTGGAAGCCGCCTTCGCGCGGTTCGGCTGCTGCTCACCCGCCGACGCGCCCGCCCTCGTGCAAGAGCTGCTCACGGTCGGGCAGGTCACCGCCCCGGAAGGTCACCTGATTCGCGCCGTCGCGTTCGGCAATACCGCGAATCCAGCCCAATCGGCCTCGTGGCACACCGTCGCCCTCGCGCACGTCCTCGACTACCTCCGTCGCCACCTGGACCGCAACTGGGCGGCCGTCGGACGCACCCAGATCAAAGACGACACCCTCGGGCTGCTCGCACTGATCGAGAAGTCCCATCGCAGCGGGGCCGGCCTACGATGACCGAGCGCCCGACACGTGCCATCCAGGATCTTCGCCCGCACCGCGGCCCGGTTCAGTCGACTCGGCTGGTCACGACGCTCGCGCGTCGCCTCAGGTGCGCGCCGATCAGAATCCGGCGCGCCCGGAGTAACCTGGATGCGGGAAGGAGGTCGGCGGTGAACCACATCCGAGCTCTCGTGCACGCCCGGTCCGGGCTGCACCGGCTCCTGCTGACCTTCACCACCGCCCTTCTGCTGATCGGCGGCCTGCTGGCCATGCATACACTCACCGGCACCCTCTTGGGCGGGCATTCCGACACGACGGCGACCGCGTTCGAATCCGCCCATGTGGACGCCGGCACCGACATGAGCGCCGTCACCGCGACCGAGACCACGCCCGGCATGAACTCCGAAGCTGCTGCCGGTCATTGCGCAGGCGACTGTGGCGGCTCGGGCGGAGTGCCGGATCACTCGATGCTGACGATGGTGTGCGCGCTAGCACTGCTAGCCGCCGCCATCGTGCTGCTGGCGCCGGTCCTGCTGGCTCGCCTCGGCGTCGCCCTCGCCCTGCTGCGACTCCACGGACGCATTGTCCTGGCCGCGCTGCCGCACCCGCGACCACCCTCTCTCCTCGTCCTGTCCATCAGTCGAACCTGATTCCCCGCCCGTGCCGGCGCGACCGCGTGCCGGACGGTTCTCTCGCCGTGCCCACCCCGGGCGGGCGGAATCAGCTCACCCGTTTCGACTGACAGATAAGGACCCCTCTCATGCGTTTCCGTACCCTCGCGCTGACCACCGGCGCTCTCGCCATCGCGCTCGTGCTCGCCGGCTGCGCCCCCACGGGCAGCTCTATGCCCGGCATGGATCACGGCCCCGGCGGCATGACCAGCACGACACCCGACACCACCGAGGAAGCGTCGTTCAACTCGGCGGACGAGATGTTCGTGACGATGATGATCCCCCACCACGAGCAGGCCATCCAGATGGCCGATCAGATCCTGGCCAAGGACGGCATCGACGAGCGGGTCGTGGCCCTCGCCGAGCAGATCAAGGCCGCTCAGGATCCCGAGATCCAGACCATGAAGGGCTGGCTCGAGGACTGGGGCATCCCCTACGACGACTCCATGTCCGGCATCGGCGGCATGGAGGGCATGGACCACGGCGACGGGATGATGTCCGAGGAGGACATGGCGGCCCTCGATGCCGCTACCGGTGTCGAGGCGACCCGCCTGTTTCTGGAGGGCATGATCACCCACCACCAGGGCGCGGTCATGATGGCCGAGATGGTGCTCGACAACGGGCAGAACCCGGATGTCGCCGCGCTGGCGCAGCAGATCATCGACGGGCAGACCGACGAGATCACCACGATGCAGGACATCCTCGCTACCCTCTGACCCCCCCGGCCCCTCGGGCGGAGCCGACACCAAGCCGGCTCCGCCCGAGCCCCGGCGACCCGCCAGGCCATCGCTTCCAGGAACCGGCAGCGTGACCCGTCGAAAGGCCCCCGTCATGACGTCCCGCACCCTGGCCGCCTCCCTGGTGGCCATCCTCCTCGCCCTGATCATCCTGTCCGTGGCGACTGTTCTCTTCATCGGAGCCATCGCATGAGAAGCCAAACCATCACCGTCGCCGCGGCGGCAATCGTCGCCGTCGGGCTCCTCCTGGCTGGCTGCGCGGGCTCTACCGCCCCGGCGCCCGCACCGACCGAGCCTGCGTTCGGGCATGTGCACGGCATCATCGACCTCGGTGAGGGCACCGTGCTGCTCGGCGCGCACACGGGCCTGTACACGCTCACTGCCGCCGGCGTGCTCGCAGGCCCGGTGGGAGGCAACGACTTCGACGCGATGGGCCTCACCGCCCACGGCGACACGCTCTACGCATCCGGGCACCCGGGACCGGCCACGCCGACCGAGCTCGGTGAGCACAACCTCGGCATCGTCCGCAGCATCGACGCCGGCGCCACCTGGGAGCCGGTCGCCTTCACCGGGCAGGAAGACTTCCACGTCCTCACCGCCACCGCCGAGGCGATCTACGGGATCGGGTCCAGCTCGATCACCGTGCGCACCAGCCCCGACGGCGGAACCACCTGGGTCGACGGCGCCAATCTGCCTGCCGTCGACCTTGCCGCCACACTCGACGGCGCCCTCTACGCGGCGACGCAGGATGGGGTCCAGGAGAGCCGCGATGCCGGAGCCACCTTCGCCCCTGTCCCCGACGCGCCGCTGCTGTACCTGCTGGAGTCTGATCCGGCGGGCGGGCTGGTCGGCGTCGACACTGACGGCGCCCTCTGGCGCCTCAACGGCGCCGGCTGGGAGAGGTCCGGAACGGCCAGCGGCACCGTCCAGGCGCTCGGCACCACCGCCGACGGCGCGATCGTGCTCGTCGACGACCGCGGCGTCGTGTGGATGCGCGGCACCGAAGCCACCGTGGTCCTCCCGTCAGGAGCACGATCATGAACACCATCACACCCGGCGGCCGCTGCAGCCGCGGATCCGGAGGACACCGACCATGAGCACGACATCGACCCGCTGGGTCCGCCACACCACCCCGCTCACCGCGGAAACCCTGTCCGGGGTGGACGCGTGGTGGCGCGCGGCGAACTATCTGAGCATCGGGCAGATCTACCTGCAGGGCAACCCGCTGCTGCGCACGCCCCTCACCCGTGACGACATCAAGCCGCGGCTGCTGGGGCACTGGGGCACGACCCCGGGGCTGAACTTCCTCTACGCGCACCTGAACCGGGCGATCATCGACCGCGACCTGGACACCCTGTACGTCACGGGGCCAGGGCACGGCGGGCCGGGGATGGTTGCCAACGCCTATCTCGACGGCACTTACACGGAGCTGTTCCCCCAGATCGCTCAGAACGAGGACGGGCTGCGGGCGCTGTTCCGGCAGTTCTCCTTCCCCGGTGGCATCCCCTCGCACGCGTCCCCGGAGACGCCCGGGTCGATCAACGAGGGCGGGGAGCTCGGGTACTCCCTCGTGCACGCCTACGGCGCCGCGTTCGACAACCCGGGCCTGCTGGTCGCGTGCGTGATCGGCGATGGGGAGGCTGAGACCGGGCCGCTGGCCACGGCCTGGCACGGCAACAAGTTCCTCAACCCCGCCCACGACGGCGTCGTCCTGCCGATCCTGCACCTGAACGGTTACAAGATCGCCAACCCGACCGTGCTGTCCCGCATCCCCGAGGAGGAGCTGGTCGCGTTGCTGCGCGGCTACGGTCACGAGCCGTTCGTCGTCACCGTCGGCTTCGACGACGAGGACCCGCGGGAGTCTCACGCGCGGTTCGCGGGAGTGCTGGACACGGTGCTGGACCGCATCGCCGACATCAAGGGCCGCGCCGCGAACGGAACTTTGGAGGGGCGGCCAGTGTGGCCGGCGATCGTGTTGCGCAGCCCGAAAGGCTGGACCTGCCCGCCGGTCATCGACGGGCTCCCCGTGGAGGGCACCTGGCGCGCCCACCAGGTCCCGCTCGCCGAGGTCCGCGACAACCCGGAGCATCTGCGGATCCTCGAGGACTGGCTTCGCTCCTACCGTCCCGACGAACTCTTCGACGCCGCCGGCGCCCCGCTCCCGGCGACGGTCGCGGTCGCGCCAGACGGCGCGCGGCGGATGAGCGCGAACCCCGTCGGCAATGGCGGGCAGCTGAGCGTCCCGCTGCGCCTCGGTGACTTCCGCGCGTACGCCCACCTGGTTCACCCGGATAGGCGGGGCGCCACATCGGCGGAGGCGACTCGGGTGCTCGGAGAATGGCTTGCCGATGTGATCCGGGACAACCCGGACAACTTCCGCATCTTCGGACCCGACGAGACCGCCTCCAACCGGATCGCACCCGCCGTCTACGAAGCCACCGGCAAACAGTGGAACGCGGCCGTGCTCCCGGTAGACGAGCACCTCGCCCCGACCGGCCGCGTGATCGAGGTGCTCAGCGAGCATCAGTGCCAGGGCTGGCTCGAAGGCTACGTGCTGACCGGGCGACACGGGCTGTTCAACTGCTACGAGGCATTCACCCACATCGTCGACTCGATGTTCAACCAGCACGCCAAGTGGCTCGAAGCCGCCCGGCATGTGCCGTGGCGGGAGCCCATCCCGAGCTTCAACTACCTGCTGTCCAGTCACGTCTGGCGGCAGGACCACAACGGATTCAGCCACCAAGACCCCGGCTTCATCGACGTCGCGCTGAACAAGAGCCCCGACGTCGTGCGGGTCTACCTGCCGTTCGACGCGAACACCCTGCTGTCCACCTACGACCACTGCCTGCGTTCCACCGGGTACATCAACGTCGTCGTCGCCGGCAAGCAGCCCGCCCCCCAGTGGCTGACCATGGATGAGGCGATCGAGCACTGCACCCGCGGGCTCGGCATCCTGCCCTGGGCCGGCACCGAGAGCGAAGGCACCGAGCCGGATGTCGTCCTCGCCGCGGCCGGAGACGTGCCCACCCTCGAGACCCTCGCCGCGGCCGCGCTGCTGCGCGAGCACATCCCGGAGTTGAGCGTGCGGGTCGTGAACGTCGTCGACCTGACCCGGCTGCAGTCCGAGGACCAGCACCCGCACGGACTGTCGGACAGGGAGTTCGACGCGATCTTCACTCCCGACAAGCCGGTGATCTTCGCCTACCACGGCTACCCGTGGCTAATCCACCGGCTCACGTACAAGCGCGCGGGGCACCAGAACCTGCACGTCCACGGCTTCGTGGAGAAGGGCACCACCACGACCCCGTTCGACATGGTCATGCTCA
>NZ_JASBSF010000210.1 GCF_030149085.1 Microbacterium sp.
TCGAGTAACCTGCGCGACGGTTTCACGCACGAAAGCTGCGGATTCCGACTTGGCCGGAATCCGCAGCTTTCGAATCCGCTACAGGAGTCCCGCGGCGCGGGTGAGAACGTCGCGCAGGATCTGCTCGAGCTCGTCGAACTCGGACGGGCCGATCGTCAGCGGCGGTGCGAGCTGGATGACGGGGTCGCCCCGGTCGTCGGCGCGGCAGTACAGGCCAGCGTCGTAGAGGGCGCCGGAGAGGAATCCGCGCAGCAGACGCTCGGACTCGTCGTCGTTGAACGTCTCGCGCGTCGCCTTGTCTTTCACCAGCTCGATGCCGAAGAAGTAGCCGTCACCGCGCACGTCGCCGACGATCGGCAGGTCGAGCAGCTTCTCGAGGGATGCCCGGAACAGGGGCGAGTTCTCGCGGACGCGTTGGTTCAGGCCTTCCTCGTCGAAGATCGCGAGGTTCTCGAGCGCGACGGCTGCCGAGACCGGGTGTCCGCCGAACGTGTAGCCGTGCAGGAACGAGGTGTGCCCGTGGCGGAACGGCTCGTAGATGCGGTCCGAGATCACGGTGGCGCCCAGAGGTGAGTAGCCGCTGGTCAGCCCCTTAGCCGAGGTGATGATGTCGGGTACGTAGTCGTACGCGTTGCAGGCGAAGGTGTGGCCGATGCGACCGTACGCGCAGATGACCTCATCCGAGACCAGCAGCACGTCGTGGCGGTCGCAGATCTCGCGGACGCGCTGGAAGTAGCCAGGGGGAGGGGGGAAGCATCCGCCCGAGTTCTGCACCGGCTCGAGGAAGACGGCGGCCACCGTCTCGGGGCCTTCGAACAGGATCATCTCTTCGATGCGGTCCGCCGCCCAGCGGCCGAACGCTTCGAGGCGGTCACCCTCGCCGTCCCAGACGAAACCTGCCTCCTCGGCGCGGTAGGCGTTGGTGTTCGGCACCCGGAACGCGCCAGGTACTAGAGGCTCGAACGGTGCCTTCATGATCGGGATGCCGGTGATCGCGAGCGCCCCCTGGGGAGTGCCGTGGTAGGCGATCGAGCGCGAGATGACCTTGTGCTTGAGGGGCTGGCCCTGCAGCTTCCAGAACTGCTTCGCCAGCTTGAAGGCGGTCTCGACGGCCTCGCCGCCCCCGGTGGTGAAGAAGACGCGGTTGAGGTCGCCGGGTGCCTCGTCGGCCAGGCGGTCGGCCAGCTCGATCGCCGACGGGTGCGCGTACGACCACAGCGGGAAGAACGCGAGCTCTTCGGCCTGCTTCGCAGCAGCCTGCGCGAGGCGCTTGCGACCGTGGCCGGCGTTGACGACGAACAAGCCCGACAGGCCGTCGAAGTAGCGCTTGCCGCGGTCATCCCAGATGTGGTGTCCCTCGCCGCGCACGATGACCGGCACCCCGGAGGTGTCCAGCACCGACTGGCGGGTGAAGTGCATCCACAGGTGGTCTTGGGCCTTCTTCTGCAGATCGGCGGGGGAGTTCATGGAATGTCCTTTCGGGGCGTGGTCACGGTGTCTGTGAAGGTGATCACTGGGTGCCCCAGTCGTAGAGCTGTTTCACCAGGCGGAGGTACACGAAGGATTCGGTGGCGACGACCCCGTCGATCGCACGGACGCGCTTGTTGAGCAGGTCGATGAGTTCGTCATCCGAGGCACAGACGACCTCGGCGAGCACGTCGAAGCTGCCGGCGGTGAGCACGACGTAGGTGACTTCGGGCAGGGCCGAGACTTCGGCCGCGATGCGGGTCGAGTCTCCCGAGGTGCGGATGCCGACCATTGCCTGTCTCGCGAAGCCGAGCTGCAGGGGATCGGTGACAGCGACGATCTGCATGACGCCCGCGTCGACGAGCCGCTGCACGCGGTTGCGCACGGCGGTCTCGGAGAGCCCGACCGCCTTGCCGATGTCGGCGTACGAGCGCCGACCGTCGGCCTGCAGGTGCTCGACGATCGCGCGCGAGATGTCATCGAGCTGAGGAACCCGGGGAGTGCGATCTGCCACGCGACGATCATCGCAGAGGAATCACCGGAAGACAACTGAAAGCGTCGAGCATTGCGGCCATATGTGCGGAATCCGCAGATGCGACCGGTATTCGAGGAGGGAATCGGAACCGTGGGGCTCGCAGGAGGGCATCCTCGTGGCGAGAGAGCGACGTGCGACCATGGGGGGATGAGCCTGCCCGAACACGCGCCAGCCTCGAAGCGGGCGATCTGGGTGGCTGCGCAACGACTGTTCGCCGAGAACGGCTACGCGCGAACCTCCGTGCGTGAGATCGCGAGTGAGGCCGCTGTTGACCCGGCTCTGGTCATTCGCCATTTCGGCTCGAAAGAGCAGCTCTTCATGGAGACGATGGAGGTGCAGGTAGCGGCTGCTGCCTTCGAGGGTCCGCTCGAGACCCTCGGCGAGCGGTTCATCGCGTTCATCCTCGATGACGACGCCGACATCCGCGGGATCTACCTGGCACTCCTGCGGGCCAGCGACTCCGGGGGTATCTGGACTCACCTGCGCGCCGCCCATGAGGAGGGCTTCGTACGGCCGTTTCGCACGCGAATCGCGAGTTCGCCGGCTCACGCGGCCGATGCTGACACCCGCGCGCGGATGGCTGCAGTCGTGGTCGGCGGCCTGCTCTACAGCCTGTGGGTGGTGCGCGATGAGGGTCTCGCGCATCTGGAGCGCGAGACCCTCATCCGCCGTTACGGCACGCTGTTGCAGACAGCGATCACGGGCTGACTCAGATCGCCGACCAGCCTCCGTCGGAGGGCAGAATGACGCCGGTGACGTTGCTCGCGTCGTCGCTCAGCAGCCACGTGATGGATGCCGCGAGCTGCGCAGCCTCGGCGATCGGCGGCAGAATCGTCATCGCGAGTCCGACGCGCTCCTGGCCGAGTTCGGAGGCGAAGGATGCCTCGATTCCGGTCGCGACCGGGCCCGGAGCTACCGCGTTGACGCGAATGTTCTTTCCGGCGTACATGAACGACGTGCTCTTGGTGAGGCCCACGACGGCGTGCTTCGAGGTCGTGTAGGCAAGGCCTGCAGCCGAGCCGCGAAGCCCTGCCTCGGAGGCGACATTCACGATCGATCCGCCGCCGGCCGTGAGCATGAGGGGGAGGACCGCCCGCGTGAGTCGGAAGGTTCCCTCCACGTTGACAGCCATGACCCGCGACCAGACCGCGTCGCTCACTTCGTGCAGCGGCGTCATGTCGTCCATGATCCCCGCGACGTTAGCAAGACCGTCGACACGACCGCCGGCGGCTGCGACGATCGTCGCGATCGCGTCTTCCGACGTGATGTCTCCCGCGACCGCCACGGCGCCGGGCATCTCGGCGACCGCCGCATCGAGGCGCTCCTGCGAGATGTCGACAGCGACGACCATCCCGCCCTCGGCTGCAACGCGCGCAGCCACGGCGCGTCCGATCCCCGAGCCGGCGCCGGTCACGATGACGGTCTTGCCATCGAAGCGTCCGGGCGTGATGCGCTCGATCCACGGGGCCGCCATCGGGGGAGCGGCGGGCTCGTCCTCGTCATCATCGTCATCGTCGTCGGTCGCGGGTGCAACGGCGAGGGCGTTCGGGTCGTTGGCGCGCCGAACCATGTCGTCGATCATTTCCTGCGGCATCCGTCCGCCACTCATCGACGCGACCCGCTCGAGCGAGAAGAGCTTGACGGGGGCCAGCGCCGATTCGGTCTGACCTCCCTGCGCGAGCAGATCGCGCAGGATTGGGCCGCCGACGGGATGCTTCAACCACGCGCCGATCGATGATTTTGCGCTGAGCGCCTTGTCTTTGGCCATGTCTCCTCCTTGAGTCGATCGCGGTTTCGGGACCGCGTGATCCCAGTCTAGAGAAGGAGTCAACAAAGTTGACAGGGGTCGCTGAAAGAACCTTCAGATTGAGGGATGGTTCGGCTGCAATGTAGGTTAGGCAAGGCTTACCAATTCGAGAGTGAGCCTCCCACAGCAACCCACGAAAGGAGCGCTCGTGCGCGCCTCCCGTCTCATCGCCCTCGGCATCGCCGTGGCCCTGACCGGTTCCCTTGCCGCCTGTTCGTCATCGACGGATGCCGGGACCACCGAATCCGAATCCGGCAGCGGCTTCCCCGTTACCATCGAGCACGCCTACGGCGAGACAGTTATCGAGCAGAAGCCCGAGCGGGTCGCGACCGTCGCCTGGTCGAACCACGAGGTGCCGCTGGCCCTCGGCGTCGTGCCCGTCGGTATGAGCAAGGCGACCTGGGGCGACGACGACGGTGACGGCGTCCTGCCGTGGGTTGAGGACAAGCTCGAAGAACTCGGCGCCGAAACCCCTGTGCTGTTCGATGAGACTGACGGTATCGACTTCGAGGCCGTGGCAGACACGCAGCCTGACGTCATCCTTGCCGCTTATTCGGGGCTCACGCAGGAGGACTACGACACCCTCTCGAAGATCGCCCCGGTCGTCGCGTACCCCGAGGTCGCCTGGGGAACCTCCTACGAAGACATGATCCGCATGAACTCCGCGGCGCTCGGCCTCTCGGCCGAGGGTGACGAGCTCATCGACGAACTGCACGAGACCGTCTCGGCATCGCTCGAGAACTACCCCGAGCTCGACGGCGCCCGCATCCTCTTCAGCTACATCGATCCGTCGGACTTCAGCCAGATCGGCTTCTACACGAGCCACGACACGCGGCCCGGCTTCCTCGAGAGCATCGGTTTCCCCGTTCCCGAGATCGTCGCCGAAGAGTCGGCGAACACCGAGGAGTTCTACACCTCGGTCAGCGCCGAAGAGGCAGACCGCTTCGCCGACGTCGACGTCTTCGTCACCTATGGCGACCCCGGCAGCGACATCGTCGCGCAGCTGCAGGCCGACCCGCTGCTCTCGCAGATCCCGGCGATCGCGAACGGCTCGATCGTCGTGCTCGAGAACGACACGCCGCTGGCGGCATCCGCGAACCCGTCGCCGCTGTCGATCGGCTGGGGCATCGACGACTACTTCGCCCTGCTCGCATCCGGAGTCTCTGCACAGCAGTGACCACCCTCCACGCGCCCGCACCGGTACCGGCCGTCGCCTCGTTGCGACGATCGGTATCGGTGCGTGTCGCGTGGCTGGTTGCGGGAATCGCGCTTCTCGTGGTGCTCGCCGTCGCATCCGTCGCCTTCGGTGTCGCTGACGTGAGTCCCGCCGATCTCGTCGCAGGCCTTTCGGGCAATGCGACATCGATCGAGTCGGCGGCGGTCATCAAACGGATGCCGCGCACCGTGCTC
>NZ_JASBSF010000211.1 GCF_030149085.1 Microbacterium sp.
GGATGCCTTGCGTGCGGAAGGTGGGACTTGAACCCACACGCCCGAAGGCACAGGAACCTAAATCCTGCGTGTCTGCCAATTTCACCACTCCCGCGGGTGCGATCAGTCTACTGAGGCTCATTTGACGATCTCGACGTTTGCTCTCAGCGCCGACCTCGGGGTCCGGATTCAGAGAGCCGCCACTGCGACCTCGACCCCTTGCGCTGGCCGCTCCACCGCGACAGGGTGTGCAGTAATACTGCACCAGGCAGTGTCGCTTGGCGAGAGGAAACGATGGTGACGACCGAACAGGTACAGCAGTGGCTGGATGACTACCGCACGGCGTGGGAGACGCGAGACGCGGATGCCGCGGCGGTGCTGTTCACGGATGATGCGACGTACGGCGAGCAGCCGTACGAGGAGCCGTACCGCGGGCGCGAGGGCGTGCACGCCTATTGGACGCGCGTCACAGCGACGCAGTCAGATGTCAGTTTCCGCACGGGGAGAGTGGTGACCGCCGGTTCAAATGCGGCTGTCGAGTGGTGGGTCACGTTGCGCAATGACGGAGCCGAGGCGACGCTCGCGGGGGAGTTCTTCCTGGAGTTCAACGAGGGCGGCCTCGTGCGTCACTTGCGCGAGTACTGGCACTTCGCTCCCGGACTCATCGAGCCTCCGGCGGGTTGGGGGCAGTAGGTCGCGGGGCCGGCAACGGATTGGTCACGGTCGCGTACCCGTCGTTCGGAACCCTTGCGTTAAGTGTGGCGACACGGCAGAGTGTACGCCAGCACTGAACACCGTCCAGGCCGGCTTTCGGGAGAGAGCCGCAGGGGCCGCCCACCGTGTACCCGATTTCAAAGGAGAAGTCATGCCACTCAGCACAGCTATTCCACGGCGAAGAGGGGTTCTCGCCGGTGCGGGGATCGCCGTCGCAGCCCTCGCCCTCGCAGCGTGTTCGTCGGGCAGCACCGACGCATCGGGCTCGGGAGAGACATCGGCCCCCAGTGACGAGCCGTTGCAGATCGCATACATCTCGTTCGCTGTTGCGAACACGTACGACGAGCCGATGCTGGCTGCAGCGCAGAAGTCGCCGCGGCAAACAACGCCGAGATCACCGTGTTCGATGGAAACCTCGATCCGGCTACCCAGGCAACCCTCATCGAAGCCGTCATCGCATCTGGCGACTACGACGGCATGATCGTCCAGCCCATCTACGGCCCCGCGATCATGGATGTCGTGGCCGAGGCGATAGATGCCGGGCTCACCGTGGTCAACATCGACCAGATCCTCGGCGAGGACTTCACCTCCGGCGCTACCCAGTTGCCGGGACTGGCCTCGAACATCGTGTTCGTGCCGACGATCCTCGGCCAGAAGCTCGGCGAGCAGACCGTCGAGGCCTGCGCGTCGATGAACCTCGACCCGTGCAACGTCGCGTATCTGCACGACCTGAAGACCTCGAGCGTGAGCATCGCGCTGTGGGATGCCTTCAGCGAGGCAACCGCGGGAACACCCGTGACTGTCGTCGCCGAGGGGGAGACGTTCTGGAACCCG
>NZ_JASBSF010000215.1 GCF_030149085.1 Microbacterium sp.
ACGAGGTTCTTCGACAGGTCGACGTGCAGGTCGGCAAGCGGATGACTCATCCGCTCGACCCGGCCGGGGTCGGCGGCGAACCAGGCACGCAGATCCGGGGCGAACCCGGATGCGGCGTCGGTGAGGGCGGACCAGGCAGGCGTGGTTGTCGGATCGACGGGTGCGTTCACTCGTCACACGCTACCGAACCGCAGCACCCACGTCAGGAGCGGCAGCCGTGAGTTAGCCCCGCGCCGCGCATCCATTACCCGAGCGCGTCGAGGAAGCCGTTCGTGTACGACAGCGAGGCGGTGCCGCTGGTCACCGAGTTACAGGTGATCGAGACCCACGGGGTCGGCGGCGAACAGGGCACGTCTCGATCGAGGGACCAGAAGTGGATGCCGGCGAGCCCTGAGGTCTTCGCGTAAGCGGCGACGGTCTGAACATCCGCGAGGGTGAAGATCTCATCGCGCACGTCATTCATCCCGATCATCGGGGTCAGCTCGATCTTGTTCGCCGGGATCGCATAGGTGTGTTGGAGATTCTTTGTCGCCTGGATCGCCGAGGCTCCCATGTCACATAGTCCGCCGCGGACAACGCACACGCCCGAACCCGCGGCGCCGTAATCCATCACCATGAGGTTGACGGTGTAGTTGCGCAGTCCCGATGCCAGAATCGCGCGCACTGTCGTGTCGCCGGTCGCGTTGAGGCCGCCGTGACTGCCGTCGCTAGCGGCGAGAGTTGCGAGGGTGAACGAGAACCGCAGGTCCGGGTAGGCCTGCTGGACGCCGACAGCAGACGCAACAAGATCACGGATGTCGGCCGCAGACTGCCCGGATTCGATATCGAAGTCGATGCCGATCAAGTGATCTGACGCGTACCTCTCGATGAACGTGGTCATTCCCGCAGCCGAGGAGCAGTGGAAGGCTCCCGCCGCCCCTCCCGTGGAAACGATGTAGTCGACGCCTGCCACCTCAAGCGCGGGAATGTTGGCGTCGGCGAAAGCCTGGGCAGCGACACCACCCCAGTTCTCGCTCCCGCATGTTCCGGTCGCGAAAGCCAAGGTGACGGCATCCAGATCTGTGGCGCTGCTGCCGAGCAGCCCGCCGGCACCCACGAGCGGCCGGGATGAGCCGCCGACGGCGGTTCCCATCGCGTAGGTATTCCAGTTCATGCCGACCGTGACGTCCTTGTACGGGCTGAAGACGAACTCCGGCGGGAGTCCCGGGGTTCCCGAAGGGCTCGGCGTCGGCGTTGGTGAGGGCGTAGCGGTGCGCGTCGGCGTGGGCGTGGGTGTCGGAGTCAGCGTTGGCGTAGCGGTCGGAGTGGGGGTGGGCGTCGCACCGCACGAACCGAGCGACGTCCACGGCTGGCCCGTCCCGGTGACGCCGTTGTGCGTAGCCGGGTCATCACCGCGCGTCCACCAATTCGCCCGATAGAGGATGCCGCTGCGCGTTGCCGTGTTTCCTGCGACGTAGATCGTCCCTGCGCTCCAGGTTGCAACTGTGCAGGAAGCTGTCGGCGTCGGGCTCGGGGATGGGGTCGTCGGAGCGGGGGTTACCGTCGGTGTGGGGGTTACCGTCGGTGCGGGTGGCACGGCACCGCACGCGCCCAGGGAGGTCCACGGCTGGCCCGTTCCCGTGACGCCGTTGTGGGTGACCGGGTCATCCCCTCGCGTCCACCAGTTCGCGCGGTACTGGATGCCGTTCTTGCTGGCCGTGTCACCCCCGACGTACGTGGCACTCGACGACCACGTGGGAGCGCAGGAGACGGCATCCGATCGTGTCGCCGGGACGAGTGCCAGCCAGACCCCCAGCACCATCCCCACGGCGGCGAGAATCGCAAGTCCCGGGCGGGCGAATCGAACGATCATGGGGTCCTCTCGGGTGCGGACGCTGATGCAGAGATGAATGTCGCGAGCCACACGCTATCGACGGCGCATCGGGGTAGACATCGACGACACGATGAGAATCTCCTCACGTTGTAGCGGTGCGAGGATGGACCCATGACCCGCATCGGAACCAGCGACCTCGACGTCTTCCCGCTCTGCCTCGGTGGCAACGTTTTCGGCTGGACAGCGGACCGCGATGAGAGCTTCGCGATCCTCGACGCCTTCACCGACGGAGGCGGCGACTTCGTCGATACCGCCGATGGATACAGCGCGTGGGTTCCGGGCAACGCCGGCGGCGACAGCGAACGGATCATCGGCGCCTGGCTCGCCGCCCGTCCATCCGCACAGCTGACCATCGCAACCAAGGTCAGCCGCCACCCCGACTTCCCGGGCCTGAAGAACATCCGCGGTGCCGCCGAGGCGTCGCTGGAGCGCCTCGGCATCGACACCATCGACCTGTACTACGCGCACTACGACGATCCCGAGGTTCCACTCGCCGAAGCTGTAGCCACCTTCGGCAAGCTCGTCGATGACGGCCTTGTTCGCACGATCGGGCTGTCGAACTTCACGCCCGAACGCATCCGCGAATGGATGCTGACCGCAGCCGACCTCGGCGTTGCTCGGCCCGTCGCTCTGCAGCCCCACTACAACCTCGTGCACCGCTTCGAGGTCGAGAGCGAGCTGGCTCCGATCGCCGACGAGTTCGAGCTCGGCATCCTGCCGTACTACGCCCTCGCCAGCGGTTTCCTCACGGGCAAGTACCGATCACCGGATGCCGAGGACGGCGCGTCACCTCGCGCCAAGGGAGCCGCGAAGTACGCGACGCCACAGGGGCTGCAGGTCCTGCACGTCTTGGAGCGGATCGCCACGGCCCACGCGAGCACGATGGCGGCGGTGTCGCTGGCGTGGCTGCGCGACCAGCCGCACGTTGTCGCCCCGATCGCGAGCGCCTCGCGCGTCGAGCAGGTAGCCGACCTCCTCGCCAGCGCGACGCTGCAGCTCACCGACGACGAGCTCGACGAGCTCAGCGTCGTCTCGGAGTGGACCCCCACCGATATCTGAGCCGAGCTCTCAACGGTCTCAGGTCGCCTCTGCGCCTCAGCGCCAAGCGCGAGAGGTCGCACCACGCCCGGGCGCGCGGGGCGCGGGCGGCGGGTGGCGACCCCGCGCGGGGGACCGGGGTGCGTTCTGGGGGGCGGGGCGCGGTCCCGCGCCC